>JAGMDR010000499.1 GCA_023128595.1 Planctomycetota bacterium
AGATACTCTGGTCCGTCAAGGACAAGCCTCGCTCAGGACACTTCAGCCTCGAGGATTTCTACGTCATCGACAACAAGGTATGGGCACTGCAACGCCGGAACAACGGCGCCTTTACCACTTATGGCTTGGAGGATGGAAGCAAGCTCGCCGAGTACAGCAATCCGATACAGTCTTTCTACATCCACCAGAGATGCTATCCCGGCCGGGCCACCCGGAGGTTCCAGTTGCCACCGATTATGGGAACCCCGGTCTACGACATGGAAAAGGACAAGTGGTTCAACAACCACTGGATCCGCGGGGGCTGCGTCTACGGGATCATGCCCGCTAACGGCATGGTCTATGCCACTCCAAACGCATGCGCATGCTATTACCAGTCCAAGCTCAACGGCTTCAACGCCGTCGCGCCGGAGCCCCAGTCGGCTGAGGCTCCGCCCGTCGAAGAGAGATGGGTGAAAGGACCGGCCTACGGCAAATACGATAAGCAGGCCCAATATTCGGCCTCAGAGTGGCCGACTTTCCGCCACGACAATAGGCGCAGCGGGTACGCCAGGACGGATGTTCCCGCCGAGGTCGAGCGGTCGTGGAAAAAGGACTTCAGCACAAAGATCAGCCAGCCAACCATTGCCGCCGGGAAACTCTTCCTGAGTGCTATCGATGAACACACCGTCTATGCCCTGGACGCTGCTTCGGGCAGGGAAATCTGGCACTTTGTCGCGGAAGGACGCGTTAACTCTTCGCCAACCATCTACAAGGGGCTCGCGTTATTCGGCTGCGCAGACGGTTGCGTGTACGCTCTGAGCACCGTAGATGGAGAACTCGCTTGGAAATTCCGAGCTGCTCCCAGCGCACGCAGGCTGATGTCCTACGGTCAGCCCGAGTCGGTCTGGCCGCTCTCGGGAAGCACGTTGATCCAGGATGGCAGGCTTTACTGCGTAGCCGGTCGCTCCATGTTCCTTGACGGCGGCCTGCGCATGCTGATACTCAACCCGGAAACGGGCAAACTCCTCCATGAAAACGTTATGGACAGCAGAATTCCTGGCACCGAGAAACAACTTGAGGACATCCTGATGGGCAAGCATATGCCTGTGGCAATGCCCGATATCCTCTCCAGCGACGGCCAATACGTGTACATGAAATCTCAGACCTTCACCATGGACGGCAAGCGGGTGCGTGTCAGACCTCAGCGTCCGGACACACAGTACGACGAAGAAGTCCATCTCTTCTCGCCCATCTCGTTTCTGGACGACGGTTGGCACCAGCGGACGTACTGGATCTACGGCCGGGCGGCCGGCGAGGGGTGGGCGGAATTCCAGTTGCCGCCCAAGCGAGTTCCGTGCGGTCGTATCATGTGTATCGATGAGGAAAACGCCTATTCTTACGGTCGAGATCCAGAGCTGATGTGTAACACCTCCGTCAGCGAATATCGGCTTTTCAGCGCAGGCAAAAGGCCTCAGCGTAAGGTAGGAATCCCCAGACTTGAAGGCACGTGGATCAAGGGCAAATACCCCACTGAGAATCCTCTGGCGGTCCACACCGTGAACTGGAAACAACTCGCCCAACAACCCAAGGAAAAGCTAAGCGCCCTGGACTACAACTGGATCCAGGAGGAACCTGAGATACTGGCAAAAGCCATGGTCCTGGCAAATGACCGGATCTTCATTGCCGGTCCCCGCGACGTGGCGGACGAAAAGAAGCTCTGGGGCTGTTCCAATGAAAAGATTTTCCAGGAGAAAATGGCAGCACAAGCTGCATGGCTCAAGGGCAAGCATGGTGGTATCATGCAGGTTTTCTCCAAAAAGGACGGCAAGAAGCTGGCCGAAAAGAAACTGGCCTACCTACCGGCCTTCGACGGCCTGGTCGCTGCGAACGGCAAGTTGTATATGGTTACTGAATGCGGCTCCATCCTCTGTTATGAAGGGAAATAGTACGGGTACCACCCATGACACAAACTCCGATAGAGTTCATCGTGTATAGCCCTAAGGACTCTGCTTCGAATAGGATTCCAGCCAATGTAATGTATCAGTAAACGAGTTACGCAAGCCTGCTATCTTTGACTTTTTGCATTACCAGAGAAGAGTAGTTGATGGCTGCTCAACTGGATTCATTTCTGAGATCCTCAGGACCGATCCTACGAGCTCATCACTACACTGAGTCGCGTACTGATCGCCCAAGAATGGCCCCATTTTGCCGTGCTGACGCCTGCAACCGTTATACAACTCAACAACCCGTTATCTCCAAATTCGACGAAAATCCCATGTCATAAGACCTGTAGTATGAGCGCTTTACAAAAATCATAAGAATTGGTAACGTTTTCAATGGCCATTGCTTATGTTCCTTAGATTCCGGTTGCTTTTGTGGTTCTGGTTCCGAAAAATGGCATTGGCAGACGACCTTAAGTCTCAGCATTCTGCACGAGGAATGAGGCGTCCGCAGGCATATGGGCAGGCCGATTTTTGGGCCAAAAACAGGGGACGTGTGACTGTTTTTCTATCTGGTAAGTAATCCCTTGCGCTTATCAGGAATTGCAGAGTATCATTGTTTTCCCGTCAAGGCTGGTCAAGAGGCATCGGCAAGAAGAACGGAAAAGGTGACACTCGACGATTGGCCTATTTGATCAACACAACGTAATGTGTATTCCCCTGGAGGCAGCACAAGCCGAGAGACCGCATTGTCTTGGACCAGCTTGCCGTTTAGAAACCACGAGATTCCTTCAGTGCGGTTGACAGAGGTATGAACCACTGCCGAACCGTCCTGACAGATGAATATATCACCGTGAGAAGGCGCGGTTAGTCTGAGATTCCGGCCCAGCTCACGAGGTCTCGGGAGGGGCCGATAGACTCGGATCGGCATCGCCGGTGGCGGATCCACATACGTCCGCAGCCTCGGCAGGTTGAATAGCTCAGCCAGCAGAGGTTCAGCGGCTTCGGCACCAACGTAGGCTACTCGTCCGGTGCCGCGGAAACGCCCGACCCAAACCCCGATAGCGTATCGACGGTTGTGTCCGACGGCCCATGCGTCTCTTCTGCCTGCGCTTGTCCCGGTTTTCCACATGAACCATGGAACGTCTTCGGGCAGAGCAGTATCCATCCCAGCCGGGCGACGTCGTCGCGATGAAAGAATATCGCTAATCGCACGGCACACATTTGGAGCGAGAGCGTGGATGTAAGAGGTCCGCTCATTATCGAATATCCGCAACCGTCCTCGAATGCCATCCCGACCGAGGGTAGCATAGGCATTTGTTAGCTCCAGTAGTCTGACTTCAATTCCCCCCACGGCCAGAGCCAGCCCACCTCGTCTCTGCGCATCGCAGGGCAGGTGGACTCCGACAGCTTCAAGTACGCCACAACATCTGGCCAGCCCGACTGCTTCAGCGACAAGCACAGCGGGGACATTGAGTGATCGCTGTAACGCCTCGGCAGCGGTAAGTTGGCCTGAGAAGGTCCGGTCGAAATTGGAGGGGGTCCATCCGCCCCGTGATATCGGTATGTCGTGGACTATTGACTCGCCATTAAGCTGTCCTGCCTCGAATGCTGCGGCATAGACAAACGGCTTAAGCGTCGAGCCGGGGCTGCGTTTGGCCAATGCCCCGTTGATCTGGCCATCCACCGGATCAGCAGTGCTGCCGGAGCCTACCATGCATACGATCCCGGATTCCTCAATATCAATCACGACTACGGCCAACTCGGTGTCTCCCGGCAGGCGCAGAAGATGCTCTTGGGATAGATGTTCAACCTGTTTCTGGATATCCAGGTTTATGGTAGTGCGTCCCCCCATCGGTCGACGCTTCAAGGCAAACCATGCCGCGTGAGTCGCTATCCGTTTCCTGGGCCGGCTTTGGATCTCAATTGGGCTGGACTGAGCTTGCTCGAGTTGGGGTTCCGTGATCATGCCCACCTCGACCATACAATGCAAGACAATATGTCGTCGCTCCAAGGCAAGTTCGAGGTGCCGGTCGGGTCGGTACATAGTCGGAGACTGGGGAAGCCCTGCTATCAAGGCGGCTTGTCCCAACGAAAGGTCCTTTGCGTGCCTGCCGAAATACTCCAACGATGCGGCCTCCACCCCCCTCAGATTACCGCCGTACGGCGCCACGTTGAGGTAGAGTTCGAGGATGTCATCTTTGCTCTTGAGCTGATTCAACTGGAGTGCCCGGAAGGACTCTATGATTTTGGCCTTTAGCGAGCGAGGTCGGTTGTCCATCATTCTACACAACTGCATATTCAGCGTGCTGGCGCCGGATACAATTCGTCTCGCTGCTATGTCCTGCACTACTGCTCGCACCACTGCAAGTGGATCAACACCGGGATGACTGTAAAAGCGTTCATCCTCGACAGCGATTGTTGCCTGAACCAACCAGGACGACATCTCTTCCAGCGGAACGGGGCGGCGCCAATGGCCATCGGGTCCGACAATGCCCATGAGTTCTCTGTCATTTACGTCCAGCACAGTTGGGCTCGCGGCCCATCTTTCGAGGCGTTCCTCGGGGAATGGGAACAGCAGCCATGCCAGAATCAGCGCAGCGACACTCAGAACCGCTACTATACCCCCGGCCTTGAGCAAAAGCTTTAGTACCCTGGCAACCATTTTCCTTGTCAGGAACTCCATAGGCAATCACTCTTCCCTGGTCCTTACCTGCTGTCGGTTGTGGACGATCACCTCTCCGCCTGGACCTAACGAAGCCACTGCCGCGTCGTACATGCACGATGCCTGGATAGGCGGCAGGTCGAATTTGCCGGCAGTGGTTACTCGCAGCGCGTACTTGAAGACCTTCTTGTGCGAGTTCGCTGTGCAGAATAATACAACACGGTCATCTAAGAATTCCACATGATCGGGCTTGTCTGATCGTAAGTTGCGGGATCTGGCCGAGGTCACCAGACGGGGGTTCTCGACTTCCATTCCGCCGGCCAGAGCATCCACAATGGCAATATTGTGAACGGTTTGGCCCGGCGCCCTGATCGCTGTCTCTACACGCACGAGATCACCCACACACAGCTTGTTCGGATCCACAGGATTTCCGCGAGTGTCTGTCCAGCTACGCTCAACGTGCAGTCCGTGATCGTATGGCTTAACCAGCCCTTTTACGGCCAGGCCTTCGCTCAGTGCAGCAACGTATACGGTCCCTTTTCCAAGGGAGGAGATAACAACCAGCCCGGAGACTTTGTCAAATTTGTGTGATGCCGGCGTATTGTGGTCGAAAGTAGCGACTCTGTGGTCTGCATACTCAATAGTCCCCGCAAAGTCCGGTTTATCCCTGCTTGTAACAGCCTGGTAGCGACACAAAGCGGCGATCGCGGCGGCATTATTGAGCGTGCTGCCCCATCGACCTTTGTGCCGGGCCTCGTCCAGCCGACGGGCAAGAACGGTAACCAATGGGTGTTCCGGCGCAATTTCCAGCAGAACGGACAGCAGAACTGCTTGCTGGCGTACCGGTGAAGTCAGCCGGCCGGCGGTGGTCGTTCGAACCGGGTCTTGCGGCAGTTGTTTGGGCAGCAAAGCCAAAGCACTGTCCTTACGACCTGCGGTGTAAAACGCGGCGGCGAGGTGGGATACAGCGGCCAGATCGAGTTGATCCTTCTGTTCGACGAGGCGCGCCATCCAACCCAGAGGAGGTTCTCCGAAAACGGCGAGTACTCGACATATCAGGGCCTTGGTGTTGAGGTCGGCGCCATCGTTGCCAATCGTTCTTAGGCAACTGTCCAGGTATTTGGCCAGCTCAGTGGTGAATTGCGGGTCGATTCCATGGCTGGCGCTCCTGGCTTCAAGCAGACACGAGGCGGCATAGGCGGTGCCCCACAGACTTGGGGCCGAGCCGCCAGGCCAGTAGCTCAAACCTCCGGAGCGGGTCTGCATGGACCACAGACGTGCGATGCCGGCCTCTACCATTGAGTCTATCATCTCTGCCCGGTCGTTTCCAAGCACATCCGATGCGTAAAGAAGCGAAAACAACTGGCTGCTGGTCTGTTCGACGCAGCCGTAAGGGTAGCGTATGAGTTCTTCCAGGGCGGGGCCGAGCTGGACACTCGGGCGCGAGCTTACAGAGACCGTCATCCGCACGGTACCCTCCACAAGGGATTGCGGAGGTTCAATCCGAAGCTGCTCGCCCGCCTTGATAGCCCTTATCTCCACCTCGCTGTGCAGAGCTGCCGCCGGCCGAACGCCGAAGGTTGCCTGACTCCGGGCAGCTAAGGGCTTATCTGCGGCTGCGAGTTCAAGAGCTTCAATGCGGGCTTCTACAGGGCCAGTCTTTGTCGCTTTGGCCTTGAGCCAGACTGTAGTCGGTTGGCCGGGATGCACGTGAACGCTGTCATGGGTTTGGTCTTTCAATACTTCAACGGGGCCGCCCAGAGACGTCTTCAATTGCACAACCAGCAGCCTGTCTGTGGAGTTGAACAACTTTACGGGAACCTCGAATTGGTCTTGCGGGCAGACGAAACGCGGCCAGGTCGTTTCGACAATCAGAGGTGAGGTTAGCGTGATGCTGTGCTGCGTTTGGCCGTAGCGGTCATGGTCGATAGCCACCGCCATAAAACGCATTTGCCCGATCAACTCCGGTAGCTTGAACCTTGCGGTGACCTGACCATTCTTGTCCACTGGCACCGCACTCTGCCAGATAACAGCCGCCTGGCGGACTTTCGCCGGAAGAGGATTGCGGCGAAGGGAGCCGACCCTGAAACCGTCGGCGCCAATCCGCGTTGCTCCCGCAGGTCTTTTGTGGTCCGGCAGAAGACGCAGGAAAATATCTGCCGTGGACACACCCAGCCGGCGTGGACCTAAGAAATAACCGTGTGCATCTGGTGTTTGATAGCCGGTTGTCAACAGTATTCCATCATCCACGGCCCATAGGTGAACCAATGTCGGCTGGTTCGGATCAGTTGGTGGCCCTGTGTCAACCGTTACCGAGACGGTTTCGCCGGGTTCGGCACTGCCTGGCCCGTTGATCTTCACAGGAAGCTGCTGCTTCTTGTGGTCTATGAGGACCTGGGTTGTGCCCATGGCGCGATGTGGCAGCCAGTTCTCCTGCAGGGGATCAACCGCTCGAACCACCGTTGCCGTCAGGAATACTCCGCCACGAAGACCGTCCGGAAGAAGCACCTCAAGCTCTGCTGTGTTGTTCTCGACTTTGCGGATCCGTGCAGCAACTACCTGATCATTTTCAACTGTGAACAACAAGGTTCCTGGTATAGGGCTTCGCACCAGAGCTTTGACTGTTTGCCCGGGCAGGTATCTCTCTCTATCTGTAATTATCTCCAAGCGTTCCGGCCGATTCATCGGTACACTTTGTGCTCCGGCAGAGTATTCTGATGCATGAAACTCCAGATATGAGGAACTAATGCTTTGCTCATCACTGAGTATCACACGATATGTGCCGGGATCGGGGCAGACAACCTCAAAGCTGCCTTCTGCTCCAGGGGCCACCATAAGCCGCTCTGTGCCGATTTCCTTGGTTCTTTCAGTAGACTTCCAAACCCGCTTGTTGTTTATGACTTTCAGTACGCTATCATATTCCACTCGCACCATCCGCATCTTCATATCACCTTCGAGTGCGAGCTTGTTTTCTCCTGTCAGCCTGACCCAGTGTACTTGCAGGGGCGTGCCAACGGAGACTATCTGACCGGGCTGAAGCCGAAGCCCGATATGCCGGTCCAGTGTGTCCAGCGTTGCGGATACATTGGCTGAGACTGAGCGTCCGCCGAGTTCTGTTACAGTTGCCAAGAGCCATACACGATACAATCCGGCTTCCAATGACTCCGGCAGCTCAGCCGGGAGTTCTGCCTTGCCCTCTTTATCCAGTTCGCCCTTCGAATCAGGCAGTGATATGCTTGGGCGGCTCTTACCCCGGCCAAACTTGTAGTCCGGATATTCGCTCGATTCAAATTCAATTGATTGGAGCGTTCCCGAGACCGTAACCGGCAGGGCGGTCGCCGGTTCATCCCACAGGTAGCGGGCGCTGACCTCAACCGATGGCGGCATGTTGGGGCCGAATCGCTCAGATGTGGGCTTGGCCCGCACCTCCATTCGCACCGGAATAAAGGCCTCGACGAGTGTTCGTACCGAGCCAAGGCTCTCCTGGGACCCGGGCAGCGTTACGCGGAAGCTGTAGGGCCCGGTCTGAGAGTCGCTGCGGGTTGGAAAATCGGCGTGAAATACACCCTGGTTGCTATCTGATGGCTGCGTAACCAGTTCGGCGACTTGCCGGCCGTCGGGGCGCGTAACCTTAAGTGCCAATGGGAATGGCGGTGGAATCTCGCCTGTTCTCTCGCGGATAATGCCGGTCACATGAATAGTGTCGCCGGGCCGATATGCTCCGCGTTCAGTGTAGAGCATAACCTCATAATTCTTCGCATAAGGTCGCCCGGATTGCTTGACGTCCTCAATCACCCACTGGTTATCCTCCGGTTTGAGATAACTAAGGTCACCGTTCTTCTCTGCCATGATCACCCACATCTTGCCATCCGGATGGTTGTTCGCGAACCTCAGTCTGGCAATACCGTTCTCATCGGTCCTTGCGGATGTCAAAGTCTGATTGTTGAAAGTCAGCGCCTTGACCTCCGCGTCCGATACAGGTTCCCCCGTTCGCAATGAAGTTACCCAAACCAGTGAACCCCCACTTTCGGCTTTGGCTGTCAGGGCCAGATCGGTTATGGTCACAAGGGCCGAGTCGCCGGCCCATCTCATATTTGTTGCATTAGCTCTAATGCGGTATATACCCGTAGGTGCCGGCAGCAGATCCTGCAGGTCAAGCACAAGCTTCTGAGGCTTGCCGGGGGGCAAATCCAGCTCGATCTTCTTGTTAAGAACCGATCGCGAGGTCGCATCGGTGCGTGTATGGTGCAGGTGGGCTATGAGGTTGTTCGCGTGTACGCGCCAGGCGTTCAACTCCAGGCCCTCTGCGTTTACGGCCCTGGCATCGAGCTTGAGGTTCCCGAGGGGCGAGAGGATGCCTGTGCGGTATGCGAACTGAAAGCGGGGCTTGTATTCGGGTATGAGAACCGAAATTGACTGGTCTTCCCCTAACGTCTTGTCGTCCTCCGACAAGAGTGTGCCTGCTACTGTAATGCTGTAACGCCCGCCTGCCTTGAATTTGCCGTTTATCACAAGGTTACTGCCGTTTCGATGAACCGTTGATTCCTCCAAAGGTGGAACGATGGTGGGCTTAGGAAGTTCCTGCTCTCGACTGAGTTTGTGCGTAAATCGCAGTTCTACCGATGCTATCTCTTCGAGTGTGGGTCTCCGGGCATAGGCATTGATCAGCGAGAATCTCTGCGGAATCTTGTGGGATCTGACTACGGGCCTCTCTAACCCTATTTCGGCACCGTATCCGACAAGTTGCTCGTCAAGAATCATTCTGAATCGGTTCGAGTCTGGGCGGCGAAACCGTACAACCAGGTCTTTTTGAGGAGCTTGTGTGAGGCAGGCCGGCTCGCCAAGCCTGGCCGAGGTTTTGCCGTCGTAGAAACTCGCGTGGCGAAGCAGATCCCCTGGATCAACGGGCTGGTTGAATACTATTCTGTACGTAACATGGCTCCGGTCAAGGGCAATTAGTTCAGATCTGTCCAACACCAGCGATCTGGTCCTCAATTCAAACTGATCATCGCCTTCCAGAGTCCTGCCTGTTCTGTGCCTGAGTCCTCCAGTAGAACTTATTCTGAATATCCTGCCGGGCGGCAATGGTTTGGAGAGTATATATTCGAACCTGTCAGGGGCTGACCACATCCACTTCCCGGGCCACTCGGGGTCAATCTGAAAAATTGCCGCCTTTTCAACCTGGCCCACAGCCTTTGGCGAGACCATGTGGCGGTCGAAAGCCAGTGTCAGCCGGTCAGCCGCCTCAGTATTGGGCAGTGCGTGCATCGAGAGGACCCGGGCGGTGGGGCTGGGAGCCTTTGTCAAGTCATAATGAATCCAAACCAGGCCGACAACATTGAGACCAACTAAAACACTGGCCAAAGCCAGGAACTTCCTTGGGATTCTTTGCATGATTGGCTCCTTCAATACTGCCATTGAGCACTCCAGTTTTCGCACGTTGGCACAGCAGTACGTATTCCCGCAACGACCCGCCCGGCATTTAAGGCCGACAATGCCGGCAAGCACTCGTCATCCGGGAGTTGCCCTCGTGGATGCCATCTATCCGCGTCGCGCCTTTGGTCCTTCCGAATCGCCGGCCGACACCGTCATCGGGTCTGAGAGAACGAACCGGTCAAATCTTGCCCCCCATGTTCTTGGGCTTCATTACCAGAGAGTGAGTGCACTCAGATAGGGCTGAATATCCCAGGTGTTAAGTCAAAGGTCATAGACGTGCCGGTGTTTCCTTGCAGGAAAAATCGCCCGCTCGTATTATTTCTATCGGCATCGCTCTGTCGAATGCTGTAAATTTTGCAGAAGATTTTCTACGGCGTCCTCTTGAAAAGAAATTGACTGCTTGGTTCTTGATTTGAGCTGTCTCAGTGCGGCAACAATTGGTAGGAGTAACAACCTGACGCTGTGAATCAGAGCCCGGAGATGCCGCCTTCGGGAAATCTGAGAAGAGACAGACGATAACCATTGGCTCCGCTAAGAGTTAAAGAACGAAAATGACATTAGACAGTACAACTACTAAGATCAGCATCGCGGCGTTTAGCTGATCGAGGCGGACGTAGCCACAGCCAATCTTGACCCGTTCGCAGCAGCAAGTAAAATGGTGGGCAGTTGTCCTGGATGCAGCGGGATCAACTGTGGCATTCCGGTTTCGTGTCCGGGAGGCTCGTATACTTACTATTCGAGACAGCAGGAGGCTAAAATGTCTTTGAGAATCTTAATCGGTCCTCTCGTGGCCTTTGGCGCCCTTTTGGTGGCAGCAGAGCCGGCGTCCGCGGCCGAGCAGGGTCCTCGCCTGTCGGACGAGGATATGTTGGGCTCGCTTGATCCCGGTTTTCCCGCCTTGAGCCAGGTCATCACCCTTCAGAAACGCGGTGATATCTCAGGTGCTCTTTCGGCCCTGGCAGCATTTGTTCGGGCTCGCGAGGAACCGGCTGACTTCGGACAGAAGGCCAAGCGAGATCGGAATGCGGATGCATCACGGGCCGAAAGCGTCCTTGGCCACCGATTTG
>JAGMDR010000005.1 GCA_023128595.1 Planctomycetota bacterium
CCCTGGTTGCCCTAATTTGGCCCTCTGCCCAAACGATTTTTCTCTCCAGACAACTGCAAGGCCCTCACCTGCAACGGCGACCTACTCATTAACCGGATGAAGCGAAAATCCTGCAAAAAATCACAAGAGGCTTGCCACAGTTACGTGTCCTTAGAACAATCGCCGATGAAGTATATCGTCTCTTTGATGGCCGCTGTTCTATGGATACTGCTTCATCACACGAGGAAAAGAGCGATACTATGCCGGTAAATTGGCTACAGTCTCCTTTTCTTCTGCAAAATTCGACAATCCTTTCTTGACCCGCCCGGTCGGCAAAGGTATTATCAGGGGCCATATAAGGCCAACTGCGAGCGCACAGAAAAAGGAGAACCTGTAGCGAAAGGACAACCGGCAAAGAGTACTCAAAATCAAATACGCAGCCTTAGGCGCCTGATACGAAGTTTCAGCGAATAGCCGAGCAAGGTGTTCAAGCATCGGGTATCGAGAATTTCTTCGATTTTTTTGCGTTGTTCGGCGTCTTAATACGTAGGACCACCGGGACCCAAGGCTGGCGTCTTGCGTCTGTAGTCTTGCCTCTTGTATCTGGAGAACGACATTATGGATTGTCCGGTTTGTAAAAACGCGATGATTACCCTCGAACTCGAGGAAGTAGAGATCGATTATTGCACGGATTGCGGCGGGATATGGCTCGACGCCGGCGAACTCGAAATGCTGCTCGGCGAGCCCGAAAAGGCCAAGCAGTTGCTGGATTCCTTCAAAGCGGACCGCCAGTGCAGCGAAAAGCCCCGCAAATGCCCAATCTGCGATAAGAAAATGCAAAAAATCATCGTCGGCCAATCTCAGCCGACCCTGCTAATCGACAAGTGCTCAAAAGGCGACGGCCTCTGGTTCGATAAAGGCGAGTTGCACGACATCTTCGACCGGGCACAATTGGACGAAGGCAGTAAGATCCAGGGACTATTGGCCGATATGTTCGGCCACGACAAAAGGGATGAAGGTTGAGGAGCCAAGCGTGAGCCCACTGGCTCGACAATTGATCTGCATATTGCTGCTTGTCTCTGTGGGCGGCCCCAGCCGCGCTGAGGACTCTCCACTGCCTGCGGACTATTCGATCCCCGTTATCGACCTTTCAAAGGACACGTCCCGCCAGGTAGTAGTTGACAAGGAGCCGGGCCAATACCTCGGCCATCCCACCACGGTCCTGCTCGAAGATAATAAGACAATGATTGCCGTCTATCCCAAAGGCCACGGCCGAGGCGCAATCGTAATGAAGCGCAGCAGCGACGCCGGCCTGACCTGGTCGGACCGCCTGCCCACCCCCGACAACTGGGCCACATCCAAAGAGGTGCCCACCATTTACCGCGTCATCGACAAGAAAGGCGTCAAACGCCTGATTATGTTCTCCGGCCTGTACCCAATCCGAATGGCCGTTTCCGAAGACGACGGCGGGACCTGGACGCCGCTGGAGCCCATCGGCGATTTCGGAGGCATAGTCGTTATGGCCTCTGTCGAAAGGCTGAAAAACGGCGATTATATGGCCCTGTTTCACGATGACGGGCGATTCCTGCGAGGCCTCGGCAAACGCACGAAATTCCGCGTTTTCAAGACAATTTCAAAGGACGGCGGCCTGACCTGGGGCGAGCCCGTCGTCATCGCCGAGCACCCCACCGCCCATATATGCGAGCCAGGCCTGATACGCTCGCCTGACGGCAGGCAGATAGCCGTCCTGCTCCGAGAGAACAGCCGTAGGCTCAACTCCTTCGTCATCTTCTCCGATGACGAGGGCCAAACCTGGACCGAGCCGCGTCAGCTCCCCGCAGCACTGACCGGCGACCGCCACACCGGCAAATACGCCCCTGATGGCCGGCTGTTCATCACCTTCCGCGACACCACCCGCTCGAGCCCGACCTCGGGCGACTGGGTCGGATGGGTCGGCGCCTACGACGACATCGTCAAAGGCCGCCAGGGCCAATACCGCGTCCGCCTTATGGACAACACCAAATCCGGCGACTGCGCATACCCTGCTCTCGAGCTCCTGCCCGACGGCACCTTTGTCACAACAACTTATGGCCACTGGCAAAAAGGCGAAGCACCTTTTATTGCCAGCGTCCGCTTCAAGATTGAAGAGCTCGACGCCATCGCCGCCGCCACCGGCCCCAAACAAACCGACGTCTTTATCAGCGGCGCCGATGGTTACCACACGTACCGCATTCCTGCTGTTATGGTGACCAACAAAGGAACGCTGCTGGCGTTTTGCGAAGGACGCAAAACAGGCCGGGGTGACAGCGGTGACATAGACCTCCTCCTCAAACGCTCCGCAGACGGCGGCAGGACCTGGAGCAAACAACAAATTATCTGGGATGATAAGGCAAATACGTGCGGCAATCCCTGTCCCGTTCAAGATCAGCAAACCGGCACCATTTGGCTGCTGATGACCTGGAATCGCGGCGACGACCGCGAGTCGGCCATAAAGAAAAACACCGCCAAAGACACACGCCGTGTATGGGTGAGCCGAAGTGACGATGACGGCCGGACCTGGTCCGAGCCGGTCCAGATAACAGATACGACCAAGAGGCCCGAATGGCGCTGGTACGCCACCGGGCCGGGCGTCGGAATCCAGCTTCAAAAAGGCCCATCAAAGGGTCGGCTCGTCATACCATGCGACCACAGCCTTGTCTCGGCTGACGACCCGGACGGCTATAACTCACACGTGGTCATCAGCGACGACCACGGCAAGACCTGGAAGCTCGGTGGCATCATCACTCCCAAGGTCAACGAATGCCAGGTAGTCGAGCTGGCCGACGGCGTCCTGATGATAAACATGCGCAATTACGACCGCTCCAAAACCACCCGCGCCATAGCAACCAGCACCGACGGCGGAATGACCTTCTCGAAAGTCACCCACGATCCGGCGCTTGTCGAGCCGATATGTCAGGCCAGCTTCCTGCGTTACACGCTCAGCCCCGCCAATGAAAAGAACCGCCTGCTGTTCTCGAATCCAGCGCGGCCCCAAAGGGGCGACAGACGCCAAATGACGGTGCGACTCAGCTATGATGAGGGCAAGACCTGGCCTGTCGCAAGGCTGCTCTACGGCGGCCCATCGGCCTATTCCTGCCTGACGGTGCTCCCAGACGCCGATATCGCCTGTCTGTACGAAGCCGGCAAAAGCCATCAGTACGAAAAAATCGTTTTCGCCCGCTTTACCCTTGACTGGCTCACGGCTACAGCAGAAAATTCCCGTGACTTGTAAAGGAAATCCGCTATAATGCCACATAACAAATAAGAAGGAACAAGTTTTAGCAAAGGAGACAATTATGGGTACATGGAGCATTGTCTGCATCGTCGTCGCCGCCGTTGCCATCATTGCGGTAGTCATCCTCAAAAAGGGCAAGTAGTGAAACAACAGCAAAAACCCTAAAATAGGAGAGTATTTATGGGAACAGTAGGGATTGTCCTTATTGTTGTTCTCGTCGTCGCTGTTCTGCTCGTGCTGTTTGTCATCGGCATCTACAACGCGTTGGTTCGCCTGCGCAACCAGGTTGACAACGCATGGTCGCAGATTGACGTACAGTTGAAGCGCCGCCACGATTTGATTCCCAATCTCGTCGAAACCGCCAAGGGCTATATGAAGCACGAGCGCGAGACCTTCGAAGTGATAACGAAGGCCCGGGCCCAGGCGATGGGAGCGAACACCGTCACCGATGCCGCAAAGGCCGAAGGGGCACTGGGCGATGCGCTCAGCAAGTTCATGCTGGTCGTGGAGAATTATCCCGAGTTAAAGGCCAATCAGAATTTCCTCGCGGTTCAGGAAGAGCTGACCAGCACGGAGAATAAGATCTCCTTCGCCAGGCAGAGCTACAACGACCAGGTCTTGTTCTTCAACAACAAGATTCAGATGTTCCCCTCGAACATCGTTGCGGGCACGTTTAGCTTTGGCAAACGCGATTTCTTCGAGATTGAAAGTGCCGCCGAGCGCGAAGTTCCAAAGGTAAGCTTCAGTTAATGCCGAAAGGCGGTTGCTTTCTGCCGCGTTCAGGTTTGTGCTGTTCTCCCGGGAACAGCGCGGCAGCAGGGTGTTCAGGAGCACAGCGCGGCCTGACGCCCTCGGCCGGGTTCGTATAGCGGCATGGAAGGCCCTGACTGCAGAGCGCCAGCAACTGGGTACCAGGAACGAACAATGTGGGAATTGATGCGAGCAAACAAGAGGAACTCCATCGTCTTGATGGTGCTAATGGCGGTCGTCCTGATGCTCTTGGGTCTTGTCATCGGCGCGGTCGTCTTTGGGGTCGAAGGCGCCATGTTCGGGCTGATCATCGCAACGGCGATATGGCTCATCTTGACCTTGATAAGCCTCTCAAGCGGCGACCAAATCTTTCTGGCTGCGAGCAAAGCCAAGCCGGTTACCCACGATGTGCATCCGCAGCTATTCAATGTCGTTGAAGAAATGAAAATCGCTGCCGCCCTGCCCGCGATGCCCAAAGTCTATATCATCAATGACCCCGCCCCTAACGCCTTTGCGACGGGCCGAAGCCCAAAAACCGCATCCGTCGCCGTGACCGCAGGCCTTCTGGCCCGGCTCAACCGCGATGAACTCCAGGG
>JAGMDR010000050.1 GCA_023128595.1 Planctomycetota bacterium
CCAATGGGAAGATACCGGAATATTCAGCTTCGTACGCCACCTCCCCGATAGAATCCTTCAGCATCCCGACAACAATTTCAAAACGCCCAGCGAGGTCGTCCAATCCTACGACCCTGTTGACACCGTTGACGTGCCGCACATCATAAGCTGGGCCGACACCGAAAGAGACCTCTCGGCCTGGCTTGGCAACGCTATGCAGTCAAACGCCATACACGAGCTCTATCGCCTTGAGAGAAAAATCAAGAGCACCGACGACGAGAAGATCATCGCTGACTGGCGAAAACTACAGGCCTCCGACCACTTCTACTATATGTGCACAAAATACTTCGCCGACGGCGACGTACATAAGTACTTTAATCCCTATGACTCGCCTTACGATTCCTATATAAACTTTATGAATGTGCTGGATAATCTCCAAAGCCGTTGCTCGGCGCAGGCAAATGGGGGTGCGCTTTGCGGCCTGTCGCAAGACAAAGAACCGCCCGATTCGCAACCGGCAGGCTATTGAAGAGGCCGGCTTCTTCAACAGGGAGCGGCAGCTCTTGCCGCGACTGCGTTCTTAGGAGAAAACCGTGTTAACGCTGCAGAAAGGTAAGAGCGCAACGATTGTAAGCCTATCGACCACCGGCCGGTCTCTTGATGACCTGCTTGCCAAAGAATGGCTCCTGACCAACGAACGCGGCAGCTACGCATCATCAACGGTCCTCGGCTGCAATACCAGCGGCTATCACGGCCTGCTCATCGGCTCGCTACAGGGGCCTGCCGAGAGGATAATGGCACTGGCCAACTGCCTGGAGATGGTCATCTTCAACGGCGCAACCTCCTGGCCCAATAAATCAAAAAGTCCCAACGCCGAGAGGGTATTTAACCTTTCGACTTTTGAATTCGACAACAAATTCGCGCCTAAGGGCTTCGGCCTTCTCAAAAACTTCCGCCAGGATACAGGTGTGCATTTTGAATATGAATCCGAAAAACTGCAATTAACCAAATCCATATATCTCTTCCGTGACACTGATACGGTCGTGCTCCAGTACGATTTCAGGCGTCTTGCCGGGCCGGCCGAATTTGTCCTGCGGCCCTTTGTCGGCTTACGAGACTTCCACGCCCTGCAGAAATCGTACGCCCCCCTGACCGCAAGGCGAAAAGGCGATTCGATCCTCGTCCGCCACGATTCATCGGGCAGTTGCGAGCTGACGTTGGATTGTCCGGGTACAAGATTCGAAAAGGACGAGCAGTGGTGGTTCAATTTCGTCTATCGCACCAACAAGGAAAGAGGCCAGGATTTCACCGAGGACCTCTGGACCCCCGGCTTCTTCAGGGCGTCTCTGAGCTCGCCGGCGAAAATTGTCCTGCGGGCACGTCTCAGCGACCGCTTCAAGCGCGAACAGCCGGCCAACATTAGTAGTGAGACGGCCCGCGAAATCCTCCGAAGGCGCCGCCGCACTATCACAACTCTCGCACCAAGGACGCAGGATGGAGAACTCAAGATACTCCGCCTGGCCGCCGAGCACTTTATTGCAAAACACCAAACGTCCGACAGAACCAGAACCACCATCCTGGCCGGCTATCCGTGGTTCGCCGACTGGGGGCGGGACGCCTTCATAGCTCTGCCCGGCCTGATGCTCGCAACCGCCAGATTCGACGAGGCAAAGTCCGTCCTGACAACCTTCGCCGCCGCGGTCGATCAGGGAATGATTCCAAACCGCTTCGATGACAACGGCAGCACCGCCCACTTCAACAGTGTTGACGCCTCGCTCTGGTTCATTAACGCCTCGTTTCAATACCTAAATGCCACCACCGATTCAAAGACCTTCACGCAGGAGCTGCTGCCGACAATCCGCTGGATCATCGACTCATACCAGAACGGCACGCGCTTCGGCATCCGCGCCGACGCCGACGGGCTCATAACAGCAGGCAGCAGCGAAACTCAGCTAACCTGGATGGATGCCAAGTACGACGGCGTCGCATTCACGCCCAGGTGCGGAAAGCCCGTGGAGGTCAACGCCCTCTGGTACAATGCTCTGTGCCTCTTGGTCGAGTTCTATAACGGTAGGAACATAGAGAGCGCCGAGCATTACAGAGCTATGGCCGAGCGAGCAGGCGCCGGCTTCCGGCAACTGTTCTGGAACGATAAGTGCGGCTACTTGAACGACTGCATCTGTCCCGACGGTACGGTCGATTCGGCCCTGCGGCCGAACCAGATATTTGCCGTCTCACTGCCCTTCTCTGCTTTGCCGGGCGAGCAGCAAAAAGCCATTGTACACGCCGTGCAGAAAAATCTGCTCACCCCTTACGGCCTGCGGACCCTCAACGCGCAGGACAAACGCTACAAAGGAACTTATACCGGACCGCCCCGACAGAGAGACGAGGCCTACCACCAGGGAACCGTTTGGGCATACCTCATCGGACCGTTCATAGAAGCCTACCTGAAAGTCAACAAATTCAGCAAGAAAAGCAAAAAACAGGCCGCACAGTTCATTCAGCCCCTCCTGAACCACCTAACTCAAGACGCCTGCCTCGGCAGCGTCTCAGAAATATTCGACGGTGACGCCCCCCATAAGCCCAGAGGCTGCATCGCCCAGGCCTGGAGCGTCGCAGAGCTGATAAGGGCCCACCAACTGATTCACAATTGACAAATCGCCGATCTGATGACCAACACCCCACGCCTCTCGCCATAACAACGCAGTCGAGTTCAGCGCTCCCCCCCGGATGCCCTGTACACGTTTACACGCTCAAAACGCCCTTGCGAATAATGAGTAGGCAGGTGGTTAAGAGCTCTGCCTCTGCAACAGGCTTTGGAAGCCCCCATGGGGCCTATACCCCGCTAAACGGTTACAAAGTTGGCTGATTTTGGGTGAAACCAGCCTCTTGCGAGGCTGGAGTTTATCGCATTATAGCCAACGGCATGATTGTAAAGGGTTGGCACCAAAGAGGATACCAACCCATGCCGTATGGCACTCTCACGGTGCTCGGGTCGCACTCCTGCGTTGCCCTCATATTGTATGCTATATCCAATAAGCATAAAATAATAGTAGTAATCTTCTTTCTTTTTGCTACTTTTTCTTTCTGTAAAATATTGTTAAATCTGTTAATTGTGATCTCGCCGGGTGCGAGGTCAGGTCCACGTTGCCCAGCCCTTCGAGGGCTTAGGATAGACTGACCTCCTCGCACCCATTCCGGCGGCGTAAAAGGATCATAGACCGCTGCCCTTCGAGGGCTACTATGAGGCTGCCTTTGTCGTCCGGCCCGGCGAGAACGCCAGAAAATTGTCGAAAAGGAGGTGTTACAATGTTGTTCACAGGTATTGATTGGAGCGATCGTGTTTTGGACTTTCATCTCCGTACAGGTGATGGGAAAGTTTTGACTCAGGGAGAAGTTCAGCCAAATGTTGAGGGACTGACTGAGTTGTTTACGGCATTGGAGAGGCATGGGCCTGCCGAGGAGATTGGTATTGCCATTGAAACTTCCCACGGAGCCTGGGTACAGGCACTGCTTGACCGCGGCTATAAGGTGTATCCGGTAAACCCAAAGACGGTAGAGCGTTTTCGTGAGGCTCTCTCGGCAGCGGGTGACAAGTCGGATAAGATTGACCGAAAGGTTCTTGCAATGTTTCTGGCAACCTTTCATCACGATAATAAACCTTTGTGTCCGGACGCCCCAGAGATCATTTCTCTGCGAATCGCCTGCCAGGACAGACTCCGTCTGGTGGAGGAACGTACCGCTAAAGTCAATGAATTGGGAGCAATACTGAAATGCTATTATCCAGCGGTTATAG
>JAGMDR010000500.1 GCA_023128595.1 Planctomycetota bacterium
TATTGGGAATCTAATATATATTATACGGTACTAAGGGCCCGTAGCTCAGCGGTTAGAGCAGTGGACTCATAATCCATTAGTCGTAGGTTCGAATCCTACCGGGCCCATTCATTTAAGTTTATGGCTGTTAAGCACTTGTGCTTAGCAGCTTTTCTGTTGCGTGCTCGAAATTGGCGATTTTGGCCGGAGTTCGTCAAAAAGTTCGTCAGTGAGGTCATTACTTTGGACTGAACTCGCCTGGCCATGTTCAAGTCAGACTATTGGACCGAGAGATAATACTTCCGCGTGGTCTCTATACTTGAATGCCCTGCGAGCTGCTGGACCGTCTGGATCGGAAGCTTCTTCGACCAGTTGGCGATGCACGACCGGCGAAGGTCGTGAAAGGTAAAAGGATTCGCGCCCGCATGTCGACATATCACCTTGAGGTCTCGAACGAGATTGTTCACGATCTCACTGTCTGGCTCCCAGTCGCCTCGCGAGCGTCGGTTGAGAATGTGAAGTAACCGGGCCTTGCTGATGAACACATAGGGGCTTGCCTCTTCAGTCTCGAGTTGCAAATTCAGCAACAACTGAAGTGTCTCCGAAGGTATTGGCACTTCTCGAATCTGGTGATCCTTTGGTTCCCAAGCCAGAATGACCTGAGGAGCCTGCTTGGGGACAAACTTAATGGTCTGTGTCTCGAAGTCTATATCCGACCACGTCAGATTCAGTAGCTCATCTCGCCCTTTGTCAATTCCCGGGTCCAGACGGCCAGCTCGTCGAGCATGCCGTCGAACGGGGACTCGAAGGATTGCGTCTTGCCAATCCAGTCAATCCAAACCGGATCGGACGCAGGGTCGCTACGGACTCGCTGCGAAACACCGTTGACGGTGAACGTCTAACGTATAAGGGGCACAAGGTTGACTTGGAAAAGGTAAAGGCTAAAAGTAAAAGGGGGAAAAGCAATGAGAATGAGAATATCTTTATTGGGGATGTTGTTCAGGCAGACTTTGGCGGTGACATTAATCGGGTTACCAATTGGTTGTCTGTATGTGCTGTTTGCACGTGAGCCGTTGAGCTGGCAAAATCCATGGATGGCCCTGTTTGTGCTGGTCCACAGCATCGCAATTGCGTCCTGTTTTGGGCGGTTCAGGAGTCGCAGTTTCGCATTCCTTTACACGCGGGGGTATTCCAGGGATGAGCTTTGGACGCACAAGATTCTGGGTACCGTTTTGTCGGTCCTGGCGGTGTGGCTGCCGATTGCTTTGATTATCCGGCTGCCGATCCGCAGCATCGTTCAGGACAAGCTGTTTATCAGCCCGTACTTTCCGCTAATGATGATGCGCGAGGCTTCGGTGCCGTGGTTCTGGCTGGTGGGTTACGCGATCCTGCTTGCGTTGTTTCACTATGTCTGGATACGCCAGGCCCAGCCAATGCGAGGTGAATACGGTGTTAAGCTGCTGGCCGTTGGCGTTGTGGTCGTGATGGGTACTTTGATGCTGTTTCGCTGGCATCCATTTTGGTTCCGTATCCTCTGTTATGCCCTATCGGCGGTAACGATCGCAACAACCCTCATTGCCGGGCGAATACTGCACAGAACGTTGGATGTGCATTGATGGACGAATTGGCATCTAAGCGGCAAGGAAGCTGAGTGATACTATGAGCAAAATAAGTTTTTCAACCTTAGTTGTCTTGGTGGCAGGTCTGGGGGTCCTTGTGGTGCTGAGGTATCTGGGCAAGACACCCGTAAACATCACCAGGCGCCAATTTCATAAAAAAGTTCCCTATCTCGAACAACCGCCGGCCGGTTATACCAGCGAGCAAAAACGCCAGCTTGAAGACCACTGGTTTAGGTTCACGTTTCTTGAGCTTAGCAAACGGGATAAATGGTACGGAACCTGGCCCTACGATAGTGACGTCAAGGATTATTACGTTCGAATCAAGCTGGGGGATGAATGGGGGCAGCGCATTCATGGTGGCACTGCCGGCGGCAGCAGCGGACACCGTTGTGCCTATTACCCGGTATCTCTGAGAGTGGATTTTCCCAGCCGAAGAAAGATTATCAAAGAAAAGCAGAACCGTTTTGAAACACTTCTGCAAAAAGCAAGACTCCGTGATTATCGGGTTGAATCTGCATGGTTTAAGGCAATGGCGACTTATGGAGAAGAGGGTTGGATGAAGCTGCGCAAGCTGACATTGAAAGAGAAAGAATTCGGTGGGGTAGTAGATAAATGGGTCGAATGGAAATATGGATTTACAAAGGACATTAATCAGGAAAAGGCGAGAGAAGTTTTTCAGCAGATATGTGATGAGGTGGATGCAAGGCGTAAATATAATTCGGCCAGTCCCGCAGGTAAAGCTGTTGAGATGATATTTGATAAGCTTGATATTGAACAGCTTGTTGATATTTATGAATGGGCGGTTAAAAGCGGCAGGCCTATGAACTCCTCCAGTGGAGGGAAGGAAATCTCTGAAAGTTTGGCAAGCCCCCATTTTTGGTCGAAGCATGAACCAAGTGAGCATCATAGAAAAAAAGTTTTGCCCGGTTCGATATCGGTTATTGGTCATGCTATTCGGCTCTGGGATACAAAGTTGGATGCAGAAAGCCACAGAAAACCTAACATTATTGAAGAGAGGATTACACCGGCGCTTATTGTATGGCGTGACAGTTACAGTTTTGGCGGGCCTATGGTGGAGAGGTATTTATTGCGTCGATATTCCAGAGAGCGCAGAATCGAAGGAATTAATCTTAAATGGAAGGATCAACAATATCATTTTGGATTAAATTTGAATAGATGGCTTTATTCGCTGGCTCAATCAGATAGTCCTATGGGAAGGGACTTTCGCAGGCGGTATAGACAACAAGTACTGGCATTAGTGGACTTGCTTGTTGAAAGCAGGTCCAATCATGATAAGAAACCTCCGGAGTTCTTGTTTCTTGATCTTGATCAGGGCAAAAACAGTATCGCTTATGAGTACCGGCCGAAATACTTTGCGGCCGTCGAATCATCAGATTTGTGGGACTATAAGAAGTTGAAAAGAAAGTGGGCTTACCTTGCCAGACTTGGCTTGTTGGCGACGTTTGACTTATACATGGATTGCTGGAGGCAGGTGACAGACCTGCATGAATTGATGGGCGGTAATCATTTGGCCGAAGCAGTGGAAACAATTCCAAGAGATATGAGAATTCAAGCGGCCAAGGCTATCGTCGCTGAACTCGAAAAGAGAATTGCGGCTAAACGAAACAGAATCACTTCCGAGAAACGAGCACGTGCGTTTTTTGACGAGCACGGCTATGTGTGGGCACTGAAAAGACATCTGGCAGGCATCGGTGATGAGGAGTCACTTCGCTGGTGGGTATCTAAACTTGAGGCAGGGCCAAATAACCACGAGCCAGAGCAGGTTGTAAGGATACTTGAGAGCGATAAGGGACTCGGGCATCCGTTGGTTAAGGTGCTGGCGAAGGAGAAGAATCCTGAATCGCGGCTGTTAGTTATAGGAGGGTTAAGAAATTATCCGACGAAAGCGAACAGAGAGATTCTCAACAGGCTATTAAGCGACTCGGACCAGGTCGTTCGCCAGGCCGCACAGCAGGTCGCTTCGGAAGTTAAAGACATTGAAGAGATACCGCTCGATGAACTTGTCTCTCACCCGACAGAGAAATGAAGGGCTCGGACGCTGAGTTAGTAGATGCGCTGGTTGAGATAGGGCAATGACAATGATAACGATAAAGCATTTTATACTTGGCAATCTTGTGCTAATAATACCGCCGATCCTGGCGTTGACAGCCTGGCTCATGGCTCGTCGCCTGGGGTGGATACCGAAGCAGCGCGCTCTTGCCAGCTCTGCACCGTCAGGTAATCGAATAACGCGGACAGCCGAGGCGGTTGTTCTGCTCTGTGCGGTGACGGCGATTTTTGTCTTCACTGCCACCAATACATCCACCGGCGGACGACTGCTGATTCTGGATCAGTTCCGGCCTGGATTTGCCGCAACGAATATCGCGGTGGCTGTCGTGATGGCTGTTGGGGTGGCCGTAGGGATCTTGATAGCACTCCTGTGGCGGACGCTGCCGGGCGTGATCATCGCTGCGATAGTGCTTTGCTGTTACGGCCTGGTTCTAAACGGTCCCGAACAGCTTCTTGAGTCGCTTGCCCCGGAAGGTTCAACCGTTCCGGATGCCTCGCTGACCTTCCAACTCAGTTCACCTGATGTCGACGGCGCGGAGCTTTGGGTCAATGGTGTGCGATTAGGGACACTGCCCTTTGAGACGACGTTCGAGGAGTTTTTGGAGAAAGTCCCCTACTGGGCCGAAGAACCCAATGAGAACAAGTGGGACAACAAGGATTTGTGGCTGTTCTCGCCGAGTTATGAAAGACCCGGCAGAAGCGGAGGCGGCTATTCCAGACCTTTCGCGCCGATCGAGCTTCCAAAAGAACCGACGCGTTGGCGCGAACACAGACGACGAATTCTGGATCCGAATGAGCGCAAGGCGGAGAGAAAAACCAGAACCTATTATGTCCGTGTGGCGCTCGGAGATGAGTGGGGTTACAACGACGGCGGTACAGGTAGTAGCGGGGGGGGCGGGGGCCGCTATAACAGACGCAGAGCGGTGGTGAGCTTCGGATTTGTTTTTCCACAAAGACAAAAACGGATAGAGAAACTGTTGGACATAGCCAGGCTCAATGATTATCAACCTGGGCCGCAGTGGTTCGAGGTGATGCAGACATATCGTTCGGACGGGTGGGTTGGCGTGCGAGAAGCGATGGACACTGAGCCGGATATGATCAAGCTGCTCGATGCCTGGGCAACGTGGCGATATGAGCTGGACAAAGTCACCGACTCGAAATCAGCCTGGCGTGCTTTTGCACGAATATGCAACGAGGCTGATGATCGCCAATACTATCTTACCTCCGCTATAGCCGGTCGGTCGGTTGAACTTTTAGTGCCGAAGCTTGAACCAGAGCGGCTTGTCCAAAAGGCTGTTAAACTCATCCGTTCGGCGCGGATGTTCGGCTGGTATTACTGGCGGATGAATGACTGCGCACAGTTCGGTTATACTAATTTGCCACAGGGATTATATACGGGCAGTAACAGCCTCAGCGGCCAATGGACAGGAGGGCGAGGAGGGCGATTACCGATAAGTGGATACGTTGTCGCCCATTCGGTTTGGCGGTTGCACGAATTGTTGCAATGTGGAGGAGACCATAGTCCCAACATCGTACAAGAGGAGGTCGTGCCGGAAATGGTGCGGTGGCACTACAACAAGATGAGTTTGTTGCGAATCGCCTGTTACTTCGGCGGGGCGCAGTTTGCGCGGTTTCTACTGCGTCAAAAGTGGCGAACCGATCCGCAGGATTTGCCGTGGAAGGAGCAAATGCATATTCACGGTGGAGAAGTCAACGGGTGGCTGTATCTGTTGTCTCATATTGGATCACCCGCAGGTGGAGTATTTCGGCAGGAACATACCGAAAGAATATTCAAACTGGCAGATTCTATTTGTGAAGAGATTCGTTTTGACTGGGATAGTATTAAAAGAGAATTAGATTTTTTGTTTTACGATCTCGATAAAGGCCGGGAGAGCCTTGCATATAGATATTGGCCGAAGCTGCGCCAAGATGTTCAGACGTCACGCCATTATGTGCTGAGAACGCAGTGGCAGTATCTTGTGCAGGCCGAACCGGTTTCGACTGCGCAGATGTATCTTGACGCTTGGCGTTCCACGAAGATCGATCACATCGATTGTAGTTTTGCCTGGCGTTTGCTGGAAGAACTGCCGGATGATAAACGCAAAGCCGTCGCTGCGGCAGTGCTCGAGCAGGTACAAAAGGATGTGAGCAACCTCGAAGACTGGAGAACGGATACCGATCAACGGCGTAAAGAGGTGATTAGGATAACACAGCCTCATCTGGAGGATGGCAACGCCGACCAACGCCAGGCAAATCGGATACTGGCAAGCCTTCGAGACAAAAACGGAAAGTATAAGCCGGCGGAAGTGTCGGCGTGGGTTGAGGAGGGAAGGCCTGGTCATCCGTTGGTTAGTATGCTTGTTGACTCGAATGAGCCGGAACTTCGTTTGCTGGTTATGGGGGTATTGAAGGAGCATCCAACCCCGGCCAACAGAGCGATTTTGCAAAAGCTCCTGCAAGACAGTGATGAGGAGGTTCGCAAGGCGGCCGAAGAAGTGGCGGCGGAGTTGAAGGCTTTGGCGGAAATGTCGGTCAAAAAGCTTGTGGCAGTGCCGAATGCAGGGGATGCTCGGTAGTGACATTTCTGAAGAGTTTTTGTCATCTGTGAGTTCAATATATAAGTTAAATCACAATGTGTGAGCAGATCATTTGACTATCCTCAAGGCTGACTGATTTGCCTCGGCCTTACGTATTACAGGCGTGCGGTCATCGCATTGAGTCCACCCCTCTTACACTTCTGTTCCGGTTTTCACAGGAACGGCCTTTTTTGTGGGTTTTTGGGCTGAAAAACGAGGTTTGAGAATTTTTTTTCAAAAAATTCTTATTTTCTACTGGTTTTGCCGTTGACACTCTACGGATTATGCAGTAGTTTGTGATCAGATTGGTAAGTTGACAAAGGAATGATGTTTTCGGGAAAGTTCAATAGGAGAACAGTTCAATGGCTAGACCACGTCACGAGAATCCAACACCAGCGGAATTGGAGGTGTTGCAAGTAATTTGGGAACAAGGACCGAGCACTGTTCGAGAAGTAATGACCGTGTTGAACAGCAA
>JAGMDR010000501.1 GCA_023128595.1 Planctomycetota bacterium
TGGCATGTCGTTTGAAGCGCCCCTTGGTCTGCCGACATCAGATCATCCATACACTATCAATCCGCCAAAGGCGGATCAAGTGCTGCTTCCGCAACAGGAAGTGGCTGACAGCTAAGCTTTGTCGGTGCAGGTAGTGTAACGGTTTGTGATTGGCAGTCGGCGGTCTTTGCCGAAAGCCCTTGGGGTAATTCTCACGCCAGGTGGCGATTGCCTTCTTTTGTATTCATTTCGATCGACCATGCGGATAACATTATTAACCACATCGTGCGGCAGGCCGGATTCTATGAGCTGCTGTGGGGATTTGTCTTCTTCAACGTAGCCTTTGACGATTTTGTCGAGCAAGTCATAGTCGGGCAGTGAGTCGGTGTCTTTTTGGTCGGGCTTTAGTTCGGCGCTGGGCGGCCTTGCTATTACGTCGGCGGGTATGATTTTTCGGCCTGCCACTTCGTTTATGTGCTCGGCCAGTTTATAGACCATCGTCTTGGGGACGTCTTTTATCACGGCGAATCCGCCGGCCGTGTCGCCATACAAGGTGGCATAGCCAACTGAGATTTCGCTTTTGTTGCCGGTCGTCAATACGAGAGCACCAAACTGATTGCTCAGTGACATCAGAATACTGCCGCGGATTCTGGCCTGAAGGTTCTCATAGGCGATGCCTTTGTTGTCCCAGCCGGGGACTGTCTTTAACGTCTCGTGGAATTGGTTGAGTACCGGCTCAATAGGAACCGTCATAAGTTTGACGCCCAGATTTCTCGCGAGTTTCTGCGCATCATTTATTGTTTCGGGACTGTTGAACTTTGACGGCATTGTAAGGCAGATGACATTATCAGCGCCAAGGGCAGCGACGGCGATAGCAGCGGTGACCGAAGAGTCTATGCCGCCGCTGACGCCGAGCAGGACTTTTTTGAAGCTGTTCTTCCACGCATAGTCTCTTGTGCCAAGTACGAGTGCCTGATAAACCTCATCGAGAATGTCGGCTGGCTGCGGGGCGGCTGGTCGCATAGGCTTGACTTGCACGCGCACAGCGTCCTGTGGAGTGGCCATCCCCAAGCTGCGCCCTTCGACTTCGCTCAGGGCAGGCTTGAGGCTGCCACCCGGAATGATGTCTGCAATCAACAAGTCTTCGTCAAATGCCTTAGCTTTGGCAATTAGCTTGCCTGTCGAATTGGCGAACATGCTTCGACCATCAAAAACCAACTCATCCTGGCCACCGACAAGGTTGCAATACGAGACGGCGCAATTGAATTCCTTCGCACACTGGCTGATTAGCTCTTCTCTTTTCTCAATCTTACCCAGGTGGAAAGGGGAGGCTGAAATATTCAGCACCATTTGGACTTGACCAATGTCCTTTAGGAATTTGCTGAGCCATTCGATATTCGAGATGTCAAAGCAAATAGTAAGCGCAATAGTGACGTCTTTTAGATTGATTACTACCGGCTCGGTGCCAGGCTGGAAATACCTTTGCTCATCGAATACACTGAAATTGGGCAGCATGGCCTTTCGATAAATCTGCGCTACACGGCCATTTTGCAGTACGGCGGCTGAGTTGTAGGTACTGCCCTGATGACTTTCAGCGAAGCCGACTATTATGGTGGTATCGGGGCAATCGGCGGCGAGTTTCTCGAGGGCGGACCGACTGTCGTGTAGAAAATGCTTCTTGTAGAGTAAATCCTCCGGCGGATAACCGCAGACAGCCAGTTCCGGAAAGGCTAACAAATCTACGTCAGACTGAAGGGCCTGGCTGTACATGTTGCGCATCTTCTCGGCATTGCCGGTCAAGTCGCCAACCGTAGCATTGAATTGTCCCAGTGCCACCCGCACGCAACACACCTCCAAGCTACCAATAGTCCCATTGTCCCGGTATCGAGTCCGCCTGCGGTCCGCCCGCGGCGGATAAATACTCCGAATCAGATTTTAGGCATTAGGGCTCAAAGGTCAAGGTTTGCGTGTCAGATTCTCAGATTTGAAAACGCGTGAAAAGTAGGGCCTTATTAGTAAAGACAGCCCCAGCATATCCGGCAGGAGCAGTAAGTCGGGCACGTTTTCTCATCTCCCGACACCATTCTGAGGTAGGTTATTCTTGACGGTCCGCCTCCGGCGGATTAGAATCCCGAACCTGGGTGGCTCAATTTGGGTGCCAACTGGGTTGCTTGCAGAGTGTTTTGTGCCAAGAGAGAATGACTCGAATAAAATTCAGAGGTGGTCATAACATATTGCTGCAGGGTCGGCCGGAACGTGCGGTGAAAGTGATGCCGGAACCGGAGGTGCTGAATCTGCCGTTGCGCAGCCGACGTTTTGTGTTTAGCGACGTTTCTGTGGAGGACGGACAGCGGGTGAGCAGCGGTGATATCTTAGCCAAAGACCCTAACAACTATGCAGTGCCTCTGCTGGCGCCTCGCGCGGGGCTGGTTCGGCTGAAAAAAGATGAGAACGCTGCCCCCGCGGCTGTCGACGCGAGTCGGGGCGGCGGGCATATAATCATCGACGATGTTGCCAACCTCGAAGAACATGCAGACATAGCCAAGGAGGAGCTGGAGCACATAGAGCGGGAGATGGGTGCTGGGGGCATAAAGCGATACAAGCTGCTCGTATTGGGGGCATGGCAGTTCTTCTATGATGCGTATACGGGGGCGCTGCCCGACCCGCAGGGTACGCCGCAGGCGATTATCGTCTCAACGGTGAGTTTGGAACCTTTTGTGGCAAGAGGAGATGCGCAACTGCACAAGCGTCTTTTTAACTTCACCAGGGGTCTGGAACAATTGCAGTCTCTCTTAGAGTATCAGCCGATGTATCTGGTAATGCCGGATATCAAATCTGAGCTTGCGAATCGAATACGAGACCATATCCGGGGATACGCGTGGGCAAAAATGCTCGAGATACCTTTAACATACCCCTACGATGATTTTGCAATTCTTGCTCGCAGGCTGGGGCTTAGGCGCGACAAGGGGCCCGTTTGGGCGGTCCGAACCGAGGGAGTATTGGCGATTGACCGGGCCCTGACACTAACCAAGCCCTGTACGGTCAGGATAATCTCAATCGGTGGAACCGGCGTCAATTCTCCGGCTCACATCAAGGTTATGCCGGGATACCCCATAGATAAAATACGGGATACGTATGTGTCCGAGCCTGCTGCGAGGATGATTGACGGCGGCATCCTCACGGGTGAGGCGCTGGGGCAAGAGCCGGTTGGGATTGATACGGAATGCAGGGGCATAACAGTTCTTGGCGAGCTTCAGGACAGGGAATTCCTCGGATTTGCCAGGCCCGGCTGGGACCGAAGCTGTTACGCTGCCTGCTATCTAAGCTCGCTGAGAAAAAGGTTCCGCGAGCGGTTCACTACAGGGATGCGTGGTGAAGGTCGGCCTTGTATCTCCTGCAACTTCTGCGAGGAGGTTTGCCCTGCCGGTATCATGCCTCACCTTATCCACAAGTATCTTTATCGAGATTTGATCGAAGAGGCCGAGCAGGCTCGTATAGATTTGTGCGTGGAGTGTGGGCTGTGCTCATTTGTTTGCCCGTCGAAGCTCGACCTTAGACAGGAATTTATCGACGCCAAGAAGCTCATTGAACAGGAAAAGGAAGAGATACGCCAGGAACAGGAACGCCAGGAGAAGCTGCGTCAAGAAGAAGCAGCTAAGAGATCAGCCGAGGAGAAAAGCGAGTGAAGATACTGCTGAAGGTTTTTGAGGCGGTTCGGCCAAGTTTTGAAGGCGGTAAGCTCAGGCTTTTCAAGCCTGTCTTTGAGGCATTGGAGCATGCCCTTTTTGCACCATCAACAACGACGGTAACGGCCCCTCACATCCGCGATCCGCTCGACATGAAGCGCTTCATGTCCATGGTTGTTATTAGTCTGGTGCCGTGTGTATTGGCGGCCTTCTACTTTTTCGGGCTTCGGATGGCAGCGATGATACTCGTTTCGTATGCCGCCGGCGGCGCTGTCGAAGTTGTCTTCGCGATTGTACGTAAGGAGGATATTTACGAAGGCTTCCTGGTTACGGGACTGTTGTTTCCGCTGATCCTGCCGCCTCTGTTGCCGCTTTGGATGGTCGCTCTTGGTGTAGCGTTCGGGGTGTTTATCGGCAAAGAGCTGTTTGGGGGGACCGGTCGGAACGTATTCAACCCGGCCCTTGTAGGGCGTTGCTTTTTGTCCCTTGCATATCCCAAGATGATGGCGGCCAGTTATCTTGAGCCGAGCGGCGCTTTGGCCGGGCGATTACTTACATATATCGATGCATCGAACATTGACGCCATAAGCTCGGCGACGCCGCTGGCGTTGGCCAACAAAGGAGATTTCAGCTCCCTTCCACACCTGTTTCTGGGCAGTGTCTCAGGAAGTGCGGGCGAGACATCGGCTATCGCAATTATTCTCGGTGGTGTGTTCCTGCTGCTAACACGGGTAGCCAATTGGCGTACGGTCGTGAGCATTCTCGGCTCATTTGTCTTACTTGGCGGAATACTTCACTATACAAGCCCGCAAGACGTTGGTCCGGTGCTGTGGCATCTGTGTGCGGGAGGTTTGCTCTTCGGGGCGTTCTTTATGGCCACCGACCCCGTCACGAGTCCTACAAGTAATGCCGGCAAATGGCTCTACGGCATACTAATAGGAGCTGTGACTGTGCTGATACGCAATTTTACGGGTTATGTAGAGGGCGTGACATTCGCCATTCTATTAGGCAATATAGTCGCTCCCATACTTGATGAAATAATTGTTGGGGTCCGCATCAGGAGGCTTAGAAGTGAAGGGTAGCGTATATACTCTCATCTACGCTGCGGTGCTCGGTTCTGCTTGTGCCTTGCTGCTAACCGGTGCGGCTGAGTTTGCCGAGGAGGCGCGCAGAGCTAATGCTGAGGCTGAAGAAGCCTTGAACATTCTCTTGGCACTGAAGGTGCCTTTGCCGGACAATGTCACGTCAAAGCAGGTGGTTGAGATCCGCAATCAGAACGTCCAGGGCGAGGAGCGCTACGTTTACTCTCCCCCCGACGCAAACGGCACGGTTTTGGCGGTCGCCATACGTTTTGCAGGTCGCGGGTTGTGGGGCCCGATCAAGGGCTTTTTGGCTCTGGAGCCGGACATGAAGACGATCCGCGGCATAACATTTTACGAACAGGAAGAAACGCCGGGCCTCGGCGGAGAGATTACTACGAAGGAGTTTCGAGGGCAATTCGAGGGCAAATCGATTATTGGCGCGGATGGGACGCCCGGCATTATTATCAGCGTGGGCGGCGAGGACGCGCCGAATAAGGTTGACGGCATCAGCGGAGCGACCATGACCTGTGACAAGGTTCAGGCGATGCTAAATGAGGCCATAAAGAGTATATGAGTTCTGCAAAATTGCAGGTTAGGCATATATTATTTAAGTCCGCCGTCGGCGGATTGATTTTCTTAAAGAATCGCTTAACTATTTGTTAAAGTCCGTAAGGACTCCCAAGGAGAACAACTTACTGTTTAACAAGCAAAAATCAAAAAACGATTTTTTCTTGTCAAAGTATGCCTAACCTGCAATTTTGCAGAAGCCTTGTACTTATTAAGAAAGGAGACTTACAATGAAAAAGGTTGCCGCATGTATTTTAGTGATCGCATTTCTCGTGGGATCTGGCCCGATTGAGCCGCTATCGGCGGCTGCCGCGCCAACCATCGATATATGGACGGCTGCCGCGACAGGTAACATTGAAGCTATCAAGCAGCACGTCTCAGCCGGCA
>JAGMDR010000502.1 GCA_023128595.1 Planctomycetota bacterium
TGGGTGGCTTGCTTCGCCGCTGGCATATTGTGCTGCTGACATTTCTGGTATTGTGCGCGGCTGGAATCCCGGCGATCTGGCTGTTGATCGAACGGTCCTACACAGTAACCGGCGCAATAAGGGTTGCTCCAATTCTAACAAGTATCCTCACTGGAGAAGAAGAGGTATATGGAGGCACACAGGTTTATCAAAGCTTTCTATACAGCCAGGCAGCCATGGTCACCAACGCCCGAGTGCTACAAAGAGTAGCGAGCGATTTGGCCGATAAAGAGTTGAAGTTTTTTGAAGACCGGACGAACAGGCTTGCCATGAAACTGCAGAGACTAAATCCCAAAGATGTAAAGCCCGAGCCGGCAGACGTGCTGAAGGAGGCGATATTAGAGGAAGTCATCACGGTCGCGCCGGTCCGAAGGGGTGAGCACATTTTAGTGAGTATGAAGTGGACCGACGCCGAAGAGGCAAAGATGATTGTAGATGCTTTCATCCGGCTCTACATAGCTGTCGAAGTTACCAGCGCTGAGGAAAAAGAGATGCAAGGCCTGGGTGTCCTGCAAAGCGAAGAAAGACTTCTCTCCGGAAAGCTGGACAGTTATCGGGCTGACATCTTTAAACTGGCAGAGGAGTATGGCTCAAAGAAGCTGGACAGCCGTTACGATATGAATTTGCAGCGTGTCGGCAGTTTGCTGGCACAACTCACCGAGGTGGAGGCGAGGAGAATCTATCTGGAAACCCAGGTTAAGCTGCTCGAACAGACACACGAAGAGACCGTCCCGCTGCAGGAGTGGGTGAGCATACGCGAGGACTACGTAAACAAGGACACGGCGGTGCAGGTGCTGACCAGCAGTATTGTCGCATTAGACCAGGAGCTCATTACCGACATACAGACTTTGGCTGCCACCAATCCCCAGATTAAGCAGAAAGAGGAGCTGCTGAAGATATTAAGAACGCGCCTCATTGAGCAGAAGGAAAAAACACGTGAGGCTTTCGCAGAGTTGATGAAAGAAGAAACAGCAAGCCAGAGCAAAAAGAAGCTGGCTGACCTGAAGGTGACATTGGAGCAGACACAAGCGCACGAAACAGAGCTTCGCAACCTGCTGAGCAAAGAAGATACTCAGACTATTAATCTTGGCCAAAAGAATCTGGCCATTCAGGACCTGGAGGACAAGCTGGCGTTCACCAAAGAGATGTATGATAAGATCTCCAGGCGCATTGCGGAGTTCGAAATGGAACGAAAGCGTCCTGCGAGGATCACTGTTGGTTATGACGCTGACATAGCCGGGATCCGGGACAAACGGGCAAAATACACAATGGCGCTTATTTTCGGCTCGATGGCTTGCGGAATGCTGCTGGCCTTCCTCAGAGAAAAAGCCGACCATAGTCTGCGCACACCTGACGATGTAGTCGAACGTATTGGTCTGCGAATAATCGGGACTACCACCAGCACCCACACGATCAAGCCGGCTCGTCTTACGGAGCACGTAGCTGAAGACTACCAAACCATCCGTGCCAATTTGGGTCTGCTTGACGGCAATGGAATGCCCAGGAATCTGGTTGTCACCAGCCCTGGTATGCGGGAAGGCAAGACCACTTTCGCCATCAATTTGGCCATAAGTGTGTCGAAGTCCGGGAGAAGGGTCTTGCTTATAGACGGTGACCTGCGGAACCCCAATATTGCGTCTTTATTGGGCCTTCCGAAAGGATCACGAGGCCTTCAGGACGTGCTCTTGGGGAAAGGACTGCACCAAGCTGTTTATTCTGTGCCTCAAAACGGCTTGGATGTCCTCGCTGCTGATTCGGGCAATACAGCCGATGCCTTCGAATTGTTGGCGTCTTCCCTGACGGCTCAGCGGCTAAATGAAATCAGCCAAAGCTATGACCACGTAATTATCGATACACCTCCTGTGCTGGCCTTTGCCGATGCCCTTATATGGGCTAAATCTGCAGACGCCGTTATATTGACCAGCTTCGCCGGGCAGACTACGGGCCCCGACCTGAAAAAGGCGAAGGAACGGCTGGCCCAAATAAATGCCAATGTGCTGGGTACTGTCCTGAGTAATGTCGAAGTTGGTCATCGTTATTACCCCTATGGCTACGACTACACGCGAAATGTCCGTTCAAAGACAAATGCCAGGCAAGCCCACAGGAAGATGCTGCTGCCGATGCAAACCCCGAAGCCTAAAGCCGACGGTTCTTAGCCTGGCCGAGAGAATAACGTCCCCAGACTCTTGACCGGATGTTAGCTCCCGGTCTCCCATCCTGTAACAGCTCGTAGGCTGGGATACCTCTAATCAACCTATGAACCTGATTATCGTACATAAGAACAAAGACTTGCCTGCCGGTGACAATGACAGTTTACTTCGGTTTGCTATTTCCAGCGAGCCTTTGGCCGGTGTTGTTCTCGACGGATTGAGCAAGGGCCTGTCATGGGGTCAGAGCAGCGTTTCTGCTTTGCGCCGTTTTGCAAAACGGGCTCACGCCGGGACGATTTGCGCCGTCCCGGAAGGCTGGGGCATTGAGCCTCACACGACCCAAACGGCACATATAATGCCTTATGCAGGGAAAGTACCCATCCGCTCACAGTCCGTACGGAAGGCCAAACGAAATTCATGGTTTGTTGTTTCCGACGGGCGATTTGTCACGCACATTAACAATGATCTGCTCGCGAACATACTGGCCACGACTCAGGTGGATGTGGTGGCGGTCAATGCGGAGTCGGAGTTGTTGGCGGCCCGCGAGAAAATACGGCTGACAGTCCAAGGCAAGGTGGCGGGTTTCCGTCGATTATACGACGATTCCGCTGAATTGGCGCCTCTTCCTCTTGATTGGCCTCATCACCTTTTTGTCAAGACTAATATCCTTGACCAGGTCCTGGATGATTGGGCTTTGCCTGAGTCATTCTCCAGCGTCCTGGAGAGGTGCCGGTCACACGGTTTGACGCTGCAGGCGGTCAATGTGGCTGGGCTCGCGCTGGACCTGGAAACTGAAGATGGATTACTGAATTTTTGTAGGGCCGGCGTTCGTTCGTCGCCTTGCGGCTCTTACACACGAATTGCCCAGGGCAGTTGTAATCCGGCCGTGGTTCACAACCGCGAGGCAGACCGAGAGCCAAGATTGGTTGGGAAAATCCTGTTGGGAAAAAATGTTCGTATCGGCTCGGATGTTGTCATAGTAGGCCCGACCATTATCGGCAATAATGTCAGAATTGAACGAGGATCTGTCATAAACTCATCAATCATCGGACCGCAAGTTCACATACCGCAAGGTCAAATGCTCCAGAACTGTATTGTAAAAGGGCCACAATACTGCGGGAAAGACCCGACCGGATCCAAAAGTTGCATTTCAACACAGGTTAGCAGCCATAAGGTGGAGTTCGGACGCCGGGAATTTACCAGTGACATTTTCCGCAGTTGGGGGATATTCTCCTACGCAGGACGCTTCAAGCGAATGGTTGACTTTCTCGCCGCGGTAATTGTGCTCGCTCTATTCGCGCCGATAACGCCTTTTATCGCGCTGGCGATAAAGCTGAATTCGCCGGGGCCGGTGTTTTATAAAGATAAGCGCCAGGGATTGCATGGAAGAGCATTCAACTGTTGGAAATTCAGGACAATGCACACAGGATCTGAGAGCATACAGGAAAAGCTGCGGGTTGTCAGCCAGGTTGACGGCCCACAATTCAAAATCAAAGATGATCCGAGAATCAGCACCGTTGGCAGATTCCTGCGGGACACGTATATCGATGAGATTCCTCAGTTCCTCAATGTTCTTCTCGGTCAGATGAGCGTCGTTGGCCCGAGGCCCTCTCCCGAATCGGAGAACACATTGTGCCCATCGTGGCGTGACGCCCGGCTGTCGGTCAGGCCGGGAATTACGGGACTTTGGCAGGTTTATAGAACACGTAAACCTGAGCAGGACTTTCAGGAATGGATCTATTATGACACCGAATATGTCCGAAGGCTGTCTCTGAGGACGGACCTGCGGATATGCTGGCGGACAATTAAGAAGATGGTTCGGAGTTTCATCAGTCAGTTCTGAAAATGCCCGCAAGGGCCCCTGGCGGGGATAATGTATGGATGTGAAAGGGTAGTCATATGCCAAGGAGATACTTTAACTGGAAATTGGCGATTGTTCTGGTGGTTGGTCTGGCTGTTTTGTGCGTGACGGCCTTTGGGCTGCGCCAATGGCAGAAAAGCAACAGGGCCGAGCGGGGACTTGTCCTTGGAAACAAGGCATACGAAGAACGAAGATATGAGGATGCTGCACGACATCTGGGCAGATATATTGGTGTTCATCAGGATGACGTGCCGGCATTGCTGAAATACGCCGATGCGCAGTTGAAGATAACACCTCTCAAGCAAAACAATGTTCGGCAGGCTATAGCGACTTATCACATCGTTTTGAGGGCGGACCAGGCCAATTCCGAAGCTGCTACACGGCTTATCGAACTGTATTTATCAATGCGTATGCCCGGTGAGGCCGAGTTAATCGCAAAGAAATGCCTCGACACGACCCAGAATCCGGAAGTCCGCATACTGTTGGCGACGGCGATGGCCCGTCAGCGAAAGCTCAATGAAGCCGCAGCAGAGCTCAAGAGCATCATAACCGAAGATCCTAATCAGGTATTGGCCTACCAGGCATTAGGGCAACTCACAGAGCAATTTCCTGGTGACTTCGCAGAACCCGCAGAACCTCCCGAACATTGGTACAATGAAGCGGTGAAGAATAATCCCTCCACGGCTTTGGCCTATTTAGCCCGTGCGGCTTTTTATCTGAGGGCCAAAAATGATCCTAATGCACTGGTTGATCTGGACAAGGCTGCGACACTGGATCTGTCTGAATCTGCGGTCAGGTTGGGCCTTGCGAAAGGGTTCATTGCCGCGGGCGCTTTGGACAAGGCGGAGGAACAGCTTAAGGCTGTACAAGAGGTCGAGCCGACAAATCAGTCCCTCTGGCAGACCTGGGCCGGCCTTGCCCTGAAATCGCAGTCGCAGGAAAAGATGGCCGAAGTAGCTGAAAGGGGATTAGAGA
>JAGMDR010000503.1 GCA_023128595.1 Planctomycetota bacterium
TTTTATGCTCGTGGCCACGGAACTCTTTATCCGGGGCGGTGAGCTTGACAGGGCCACTGATTGCATCGCCAAACTGGACCAGAAGGATATAGACCCTGCGATGGTTGCCTTTTTGAGAGGTCTTGTAGCCAGCGAAAAGGGGGACCAGCATGACGCCGTGAAATATTGGCAGCAGTCGAGGGAGTTAGGTAATAAATCCCTGCAGGTTCAGTTGGCGGTGGCATCGGCTCTATCGGCTTTGGGTGATACTCAGTCGGCACTTCGGCAGTTGCGCATGTTTGTCTTCGAAAGGCCTGATTCGTTCGAGGGACATCTAACTTTGGCCAAGCTGTTAGCCAAAAGCGGAGATTGGACCGGGGCGGCAGAATACGCCGATAGAGCGCGACAACTTTCGCGGAAAAGTATCGAGGCTGCTTTGTTGTACTGGCAGGCCCGCGCACAGTTGTTGGCGGCGCGTCCTGCAGAGGAAAACGCCCCGATGTGGGAGGAAATAGACAGACAGTTGGTTTTGCTGGAAGATACTGCCGATGATGTTCTTCAGGTTAGATTATTGCGGCTCCAGGTTGCACTCCAACGGGGTAAATTCGCCGAAGCTCAAGGGTTGTTAGCTCAACTCAAAGAAGAGTATCCATCACATTTTAGAATTGCTATGGCTGAAGTTGGATTGCTTGTAGCTCAGGAGAAGGAAGATGAAGTAATCCCGATGTTGAACAAGACGATAGAGGATTTTCCTGAAGCTGTTGAGCCGGTTACCTTCCTTGCGCTTTTGCTGGATGAGCCGGACAATCACGAGGAATGTGAAGCGGTTATTAAAGAGGCTTTGGCGCGCATTGAGGGACCTCCGGCCCGCTATGATTTGACCATGCTGCTTGTGCAGTTTTACGGCCAGTGGGGTCAAGTGGACAACGCTTACCGCTTGCTTAATGCCCTCTCTCAGCAGAAGCCCAACAATATTCCCATAAAACGTCGACTCCTGAGCAGCGAGCCTGTTATTAAGGACCCTGAAAGGGCCCAGCAGCTCGTCGATGAAATCAAGGCCCTTGAGGGTGAGGGCGGTTGGCAATGGCGATATGAACAGGCGAGAGTCTGGTATAACGGCGGCGATTTCAATAGCCGTTGTCCCCAGATCATTCCGCTTCTGCAGGAAAATCTGTTGGCTAACCAAGATGATCAGGCAAGCCGGAGGCTCCTGGCTGCGACGTACGAACGAAGTGACCGCTTACAGATGGCACTGTCGGCATACCGTGAGGCCCTGAGCAGGTCGCCCCAGGATATTCGGCTTATTGCCGGCACGGTCGGGGCGCTTTACAAGGCACAAGAATATGAAGAGGCCGAGGAGATTTTGAACCGTGTTTCCAAAGAAGGGCTTTCCGATCCGGCACTTCAGCAACTGCAATATGAAGGTTACCTCAGACGTGGTCAGTTGGGATCGGCAACGGATATCTTGCAGGATTACCTCGGCACTGACCCCAATAACATTTCCGCCGGCTTGTCTCTTGCACTGTTGAAGATGCAACAAAACGACTTTGACGAGGCGCGTAAACTGCTGGACGACCTGCGGGCCCAGGAACCCAATTCACTGCCGATAATGTTCGCACAGATCCAGTTGAATGTTCGTGCGGACAAACCTGATGAGGCGTTGAAGCTGTGTGACCAGATAATAGGCAATCTTAACAATGCTTCGGCTTATGTCATCCGCGCCAGAACGCATGTCGCGCTTGGGCAAGCCGAGAAGGCAATAGAGGACTTTAACCGTGCCGTAACCATCGACCCCAACGGTGCTGGTGTATGGGTGGCCAGAAGTGACTTCTACAGTGCCACAGGCCAATCAGAAAAGGCGATGACCGATATAGAACAGGCTCTTTCTCTCGACCCGAACAACATCCAGATTCAAAGACGCGTTATCGCCTTGTTCCTGGCATCAGGCAGACCCGACAAAGCTCAGCAGGCAAGAGCTATTCTCGACCAGGCTCTAAAATCCAATCCTGCCAATAGCATGTTGAAGCTGCTCAAAGCACAAGCGCTGCTTGCCGAAGGAACGGCTCCGGCTATTGATGGCGCTGTGCAGATTCTTCGGAGGCTTACAGAGGATCAGCCCAGAATCAGTGGTGCTTGGGCGTTGTTGGGGGAAATCCTGCTAAGGCAGGGACTGCCGGGTGAGGCTATAGACACTGTTCTGCAAGGCCTTGTCTATAATACCAAAGACAGAACGCTGCTTATCCTGAAGGCCCGTGCCGAGGCAGCCAGGTCACCATTCTTGGCGATTGCCACTCTCAAGCAGCTAATGACTCTGGACCCAAACGACGTAGGTGCGGCGATGCGCCTGGCCGACGCGTACATCGCAACAGGGGAGCC
>JAGMDR010000504.1 GCA_023128595.1 Planctomycetota bacterium
CCTCCGGGTCGCCGTCGCCCCAGACGTCCTCGGGCAGAATCGCCTTATGACGTTCGTCGATGTTATCACAAATAGCCTGGCCAACAAGATGGTTCGAGATCGCAAATACTTTTAGGCCGTGCTTTTTCAGCAGGTCACGCTTAGCCTTACAATAGCCGCGATCGTTGAGGGCCTTGTCCACCTCAAAGTGGTCGCCCCAGCAGGCCAGCTCCAATCCATCGTACCCCCAGGCCGCCGCCTTCTTGGCCAATTTTTCGAGCGGTAAATCCGCCCACTGCCCCGTAAAAAGTGTTACTGCCCTTGCCATTTGTCATTCTCCTTAATCTAAATGTCTTAGATGCAATTTTTAGAAGGCGTCTTTCCATAGGAAATAACGCTTACAGACGGCAATTTATTGCGACCTCCTCCGGTTTAACTACTTTTCACCTAAGTGTTTTGTTTGAAAAGACTTACGTTCAACCAAAGAAGACCCGTCCTTGTTAACGTTATCAAGACCTATCATTATATCCAGCGGAAATTTATACGCAATTCAAAATTTCCCTGCCGGATCGTGTTATTGCCACCTGTTTACTCGGAACCGCTCTCACCTTCTCGTTGTCCGACCGTCTCACCGACTTAGAGCTTCAACCATCGGACAGTCAACAAAAGTTGAGTATTTGCCCGCGCAGATCTGCCGCTCGGGCATCTGTCCCTCGGCAACCCATATTCGATAGCGCAACGTCAGCGTTTCGCCTGAGTTAATTGTCTCCTTGAAGAACGCACCAAACCGCCCATAGTCACGGTAAGCCGAGTAGACAGTTGCTTTCGGATTGTCGGGATGATTCGTATGCAGCACGCTGTAACGCCGAGCATTCAACCCGTATGACATCGCAACCCAAGGCAGGTCCTTGTCCTCTTTCGGATTGATGTCCTCCTCGTGGAATAGATAAGTTGCCTTGACTTCTTTGTCGCCGGCAGCAACGTCATTATGTGCTCGATACTGAAAGCCGGCGTGTTCCGGATCGCCGTTTAACAAAACTTCGCCTCTGACAGCTTTCAGCTCCGTGCGAAAATCCAGCAGCAAAATTGTCGGGTCACTTTGGCGAAATACAGTAGCCTGCCGCTCTTCAGCAATAATCGGCTCACCGTTCTTATCGTTCCAGTGTATCAGTGCCTTAGACCTCGCCAGGACCGGACCGGCGGTAAGCTCCAGAAATTTCACATGTCGTTGTGCCACGCCGCCTCCCATGCCCCAGAAACCATACGTCCTGCCGCCGAACGCCAGTTTGGACCAGCCTATGAATATGCCCCGATGGTGCGGATAAAGTATTTTGTCCTTCAGATATGGATGCATCCCATCCGGCCCGTTGGTCAGCAAGTTTTCGCCCTGGGCATCAAAAACATGATGGAATGGCTTGTAGGTCTCAAAGCCGCGCTGAGCGTTCGATGTATCATAAGCGTACATATAACGCGTGATTTTGCGACCGTCGAAAAGCAAATCCAGATATTCGCCCTTGTTATCCTGCCAGGAGAAGACCTCTTTGTCAGGTTCTTCTCCGCGTTTGACAACAGCCGTCCAGGCAGTCTGGCCGTCTGCTTTTCTTAACGACGGCGCTATCCACCACAATTCTGCTTTCCCCGCGCCTGTCTTTATAAGCTGACCCGGCATCAGCTTGCCATATATCCGCGCCCTGTCTCGACTGGTCTGCTTAAGTGTGACAGCAATTTCCCCAGCAGGCACTTCGGCCAAAGACTCGGCCAACTCAATGCCCGCATGAACGGGGACATCGACGCAATCCATCTTCGGCGGCGAGACTTTAAGGTGCAGTTGCTCAGCCTGACTCATAGCGCCGAGACCACAAACAAAAACTATAGCCGGTAGAACGAATCTCAAGTTCATTTTGCTTCTCATGTCTTAACCCTTTTTAGAATTCTTTGTTTTTTTCATTAGCTCGATGACTTTCGCTTCATCAACCTCCACACCTAGGCCGGGACCGCTTGGCACTTCGGCGGAGTCGTTTTTGATGACCAAAGGTTTAGCAAGAACGTCAGCAGCGAGAAATTGCGGACCGTTCAGCGCAGCCGGTTTCGTCAGGCCGAACGCTCCATATAATAACAACGTTGCAGCCATAGAGATGTCCGGGTCGGTCAGTCCGCTGCCAAGCCACATAAGCCCGGCCTCAAGAATGATTTTGATTTGTCGTTTGGCCGGGAGCAGTCCGCCGCAACGTGATGGTTTCATCGCCACTCCGTCTATCATTTCAAGACGAATAAACTCAGCCAGTTCGACCGACGAGACAACACCCTCGTCCATCAGAATAGGCAGAGCCCCCTGCTTCTTGAGTTGCTGGTATCCGCTAATTCGGTTGGGTCTTAGCGGCGCTTCCAGCACATCGACGCCTGCATCAGCCAGTTTCGGTGCAACGCTCAGAGCGGTTGACAGGTCGTAGCCGCCGTTTGCGTCTGCCCACAAAAACGCGTCCGGTTCACGCCGCCGCACCAGTTTTGCAAGCTCGACATCAAACTTCGCCTCAGGTGCGACTTTAATGTTGAAGTTAGAATAGCCGCGCTTGTGCCCGGCGTCGATAATCGCATCCGCCTCATCAAGCGTCCTGGCGTTGACCGTCCAGCTCAACGTCAGCGGTCCACCTTGGGGCCGATTCCACATCTGCGACAGCGATTGGCCCATTAACTTACCGGCCAAATCGTGCAGCGCTATGTCCAGGCCGGCTCGGGCTATTGGCATCCCGGTAGAAAAACCCGGTCCCAGGGCACCATCCATTACCTTATGCGCACCGTCAATGTCGAGCGGGTTGCGTCCTATCAGGACCGGCCCCAGATAATCCCGCAGCACGATCACTGTTGTTTCCAGAGTTTCGTAACTCCACTTTGGCGACGGCACACTCTGGCCCCAGCCAACCACGCCGCCCTCGGCAGTTACCTTGACGATGACGGCGCCCCGGCCATAGGAACCGCGCGGACCACTGAAAAACTTGAAATAACCTCTCGTCGGGTAACGCAGCGGAAATACATCAATGCGTTGAATTTTCGGGTTCGCTTGCTTTGTATGAGCAACCGCTGTAGCAAGCCCCAGCGGCGCCGCTGCCGAAGCCAATAGAAATTGACGCCGGCTAAACTGGTTTGAATCACTGAACTTAGCAGAGACAGATTTTGTTTTGCTTTTCATATCACAACGTTATTTAACGACAGCTCTAAAGATGCCAGGGTGCTCGCATCGGTTTGTTTAGCATACGGTTGGCCTGCTCATCGTTGATAAACCGCTCGGCGTCGGGGTCCCAGCGCAATTTGCGCTTTAACATCATAGCGATATTGCCAAGATGACAGATGGTTGCGGAACGATGGCCAACTTCCACGGGTGCTATCGGGTCCTGTCGTGTCTTGA
>JAGMDR010000505.1 GCA_023128595.1 Planctomycetota bacterium
GGGCCGATTACCGAACTTTTGAGCGACTCCGGATAGGTTTTGAATTCGGAGTAGCCGCAATCAATCCACCCTTCGCTACCCTCAAAACGTGCGGCTTGGCTGGGCCCCTTGCCCATGCAAATCAGCTCTACGCCATTGGCGAACACAGCTCGAAAGTGCACCTTGCTGGCTGTATTGCGTAGACCACTTTCGGGAAATTCGCCGCCCAGGTCCTCGACCTCCACCGGCCCGGTAAGCTCGGTTCCGTTGGCCCATTGGGCAATATCGATTGAATGAGCTCCGGTGTTTGTCACCTCCCCCCCGGAATAATCAAGAATCATACGGAATTTGTAAATGCAGCGGTCCTTGTGATACGCCACCCACGGCGCCGGTCCCAACCACATATCGTAGTCAAAACCTTCAGGTATAGGCATCGGTTCCCAGTCTGGACCTTTTGCGTAGGCCCCGGTCTGCGTAATGATTTTTTTAAGCCGGCCAATTCGCCCGTTACGCACCAGTTCACAAACAAAACGGATGCGGTCTTTAGAGCGATGGTGGGTGCCTGTCTGCAGGATAACACCGTAGCGGCGGACGGCTTCGACCATTGCGCGGCCCCCTGCTATCGTCAAGCTTAACGGCTTCTCACAGTAGATATCCTTGCCTGCTCTTGCTGCCATAACCGTCATTATCGCGTGCCAGTGGTCCGGCGTAACGATAACCACAGCGTCAATGTCATCACGGGTGAGCACATCGCGAAAATCAATGTAGGCGTCGCAGGCCCGGTAGTTGCCGGAGCGAGTTTTTTTGGCATAAAAATCGTTGACAATCTTGCGGGCCGGCTCGCGTCCAAGGAACCGGCCTCTTGGATACTCGTCACTACCTGTATTGACATCGCACACAGCCAGAATCTGGACATCATCATTTTCCATAAATCCCCGCATATTATTAACGCCCTGGTTGCCTGTGCCTATGCATCCTATCGTGATACGCTTGCTGGGTGCATTGTCAGCCAGTACTGAGCGAGGAACTATTGTCGGCCAGGCCAGAGCCGCCTCCGCTGTGATAGCCACCGAACTTTTTACAAACTGTCGGCGTGTTACTGCTCTTGTTTTATCATAACTTCGGCTTTTCACGGTTATCGCCTGCCTTTCCCAACATACGGCTTAAGATATATCCACCTGTTTTTATAAAGGGACGACCCAGATATTGCGGAACCAAATTTCGTTGCCATGGTCCTGAAGCAAAATAGGACCGGGCTCTGGCCCTTCCGGCTGTCCCGAACCTGTCTTCTTTGGCAGTTCAACATCGTCGTGAATTAAAACGCCGTTGTGTACTACCCTGATACGTACATTTTTGATCTTGTTTGCATTTTCGCCTTCTCCCTCAAAGCGCGCAGCGTGGAAGGTGATGTCGTAGCTTTGCCACTCCCCTCGCTTTTTGCAGGCGTTTTTGTCCGGCTTCCTCACGCTGTAGAGCGATCCGCAGCTATTGTCCGCAGCCTCCCGGCCATACGAGTCCAGGATTTGAATCTCGTAGCGGCGCTGCAAATACACGCCGCTGTTTCCGCTGCCTTTGCCTTTGGTGCCCGCCGGCATCTCTGGCAGCATGAACTCAACGTGCAATTTGAAATCCTGGAATTTCTGTTTCGTGACGATGCTGCCCGTTTTGGGAATGGTTTTCATGGCATCGCCGACAGGTTCCCACCGAACCTCTTTGCCGTTTGCGTGCGTCCAGTGTGAAAAACCGTTGCCGTCAAAAAGCACTATCGCGTCTCCTTTCGATGCTTTTTTCAGCGTCACTTTTGGTGGCTCCGCAAAGTCATGCCAGAGGCGTTCGGCATCGGCGGCTGTGATCTTTCCCTCGTGCACGTACAGGCGATAGCGAAAAACGTGGTCTTCGCCCGGCTCCATCACCCAGTCACCCAACTGCGAGGGGGCCCAGTTGAAGAATACCTCCTGGTCGAATCCGGGCCAGATACGCATCGATTCCGGATGCCTAAAATTCTTCGGATGGCTCATGTGTACAATCCCCGCCCATTTATCTGCGATCCGCCCGGACGTATCGCACCAGCGGGCCCGCGTAGCGTGTCCATCCTTACGCGTCTTGCCCTCACTGGTTAGATAGCTGGCGTTTTCGCCTTTCCATTCCGCTGCCGCCCGGAAACCAAATCCGCCGTAGCGATACTTAATCTGATGGAGCGGACTATCCGCAACACATCGCTGCGTGGATTTGAAGTCCCACAGCCAATAGCCCTTCTCAGCCCCACCAACATTATATACGCGAACGTCCCAGACCTCCTTGAGCACGACCTTTTCGCCTTCCGAGGTTTTCAGAGCAACGTGTTCTTGCTCTGCTTCAAAGCCGCCATAAACAGGCCCGCTCATCGTCGAGAGAAACTTCACGAAGCGAACTGTGCCCTGCCCCTCTTTCAGATTCCAGAAATCGACCTCTTTGCCCTCGAATTTCGTCTTGGTCCACGGCATCCATATCCCCAGATGATGAATATGGTCAGCCGGATGAA
>JAGMDR010000506.1 GCA_023128595.1 Planctomycetota bacterium
CGCTAACCTACTCGGCCCAGGACTTGCCGACCGGCGCGACCTTCTCCGGCCAGACTTTTAGCTGGACGCCCGGCTATACCCAGGCCGGGAGTTTTGACGTAACCTTCATTGCGAGCGACGGCGAAGATCAGGACTCCGAAACCATTACCATCACCATAAGTAATATCAATCGAGCGCCTGTACTTGCAGCAGTCGGCAGTCAGTCGGTCAACGAGGCCGGCCTGCTGAGCTTCTCCGTCAGCGCCGCCGATGCCGATGGTGACACGATAAGCTACTCAGCCGGGAGCCTGCCGAGCGGAGCAGCCTTTGCCGGCCAGACGTTCATCTGGACTCCGGGATACGAACAGGCAGGAAGCTTCGAGGTGACCTTCACTGCGAGTGACAGCCAGGCCGAGGACTCCGAAACCGTCACCGTAACGGTCAATAACGTCAACAGAGCGCCCGTACTGGAGACCACAGCCGACAAATCCGTTGCCGACAATGCCCTCTTGACATTTGGAATAGACGCAACCGACCCTGACGGCGATACGATTGAGTATTCAGCGACTGGTTTGCCCGCCGGAGCGGCACTTACCGACCAAACCTTCAACTGGACACCGACGGCCGCACAGGCCGACAGCAGTTATCAAATAACCTTTGTTGTAAGTGACGGCGATCTGGAAGACTCGCAGACAATGACTATCGTTGTCGGTGATGCCTCAGCGCCCGCTGTTGCCAATTCCTCGCCGGACGCCGACTCCATCCAGGCCCCCTTGAACAGCCTGATAGTCCTGCACGTTGTGGATGACGGCAAAGGGGTCGATGCCAATTCCGTAACCATCAAGCTCGACAACGACATCATATACACCGGCAATACGCCAGACTATACCAGCGCCGGCGGCAATTGCCGAAGGGCAGGTACGAAAGCCAACTATACTTATGCGTACCAGTCGAGCCAGATATTCGGCTTCGACGAGACCAAGACCGTCACGGTTAATGCCACGGACCTCGCTGGAAATGTAATGACCGAGCAGACCTATTCCTTCAGGACCGAGATGCGCTCGTTCGGCAAGAACGAACAGGTCGGTTCAGACTCACTCAATAAGGGCGCTCCTGCTACCGTCCGGGACAGCAGCGGCAATATATGGGCCGTCTGGCACGCCGGTGCATCCGGCAGCAGGGACATCTATCTTGCCAAACTCGCAGCCGGTTCGGACACTTTCGGCGCCGGTGTCCGGCTTACAGATAACGCCGCCGACCAGTGCAATCCCGCTGTCGCGCTGGGTGCCGATGACAAGCTGTACGTCGTCTGGCAGGATAACAGACGCGGCAACTGGGATATCTACACTTCGACCTCAACCGGGGGAACTACCTGGTCTGCCGAGCAAAGGGTCACCGATTCGAACGACAACCAAATCAATCCTGCCCTGGCTGTTGATGGTCAATCTCCGAATCGCGCACACGTCGTTTTCCAGGATGACCGGGCGGGCAATCAGGACATATATATCGCCGCATCGAGCAACGCCTTTCTCACGAAAACACTCACGAGAATAACTTCCGATGGTTCCGACCAGGTCGCCCCAGCCATTGCGATAGATTCGTCCAATACGGCCTATGTTCTCTGGACAGACGGCAGAAACTCATCCAATGACATTTACGGGGCCACCGGCAGCTCCTGGACCAATGTGCTGATAATAGACAAGGCGGCTGATCAATCAAGCCCCGCAATTGCCGTCGAATCCACCGGCTCGATTTTGCATCTGCTATGGGTCGATCAGACATCAGGCGACAAAGACATATACTACGCTTCTTCGGACGGCCTGCCGAGCAGCCCATTAAGCGGAAGCAACCTCATCGACGATACCTCGGGCGCCGACCAGCTCTCACCGGCGATCGCCGTTACCGGCAGCGCAGGCAGCAGCTTAAGGGTCTTCGCTACCTGGCTGGATGAGCGAAACGTTGCCGGCAGCACCAGCGATACCGATCTTTACCTGACGCAGACAAACTCCGGTTATGGAACAAATGTGCTGGTAGGCGATGGAAGCTCGAGTGCCGACCAGAGCGAACCTGCAATGGACATAGACCAGTACGGCCATCCGTATCTGGTGTGGACCGATGGCAGGAATACGAATACGGAGATTTACTATGCCGCAAGCACTTTCATGCAGCCGGACGTGTTGACATCAAAACAGATTACCAGTTCCTCGGGCGCAACCGTGGGAACCGACCCCGCAACCATAACCGGCGCAGACGACGTTTCCGTGGTAGTGCCTGTGGGGGCATGCCCGTACGATGTGACTATTACTATCACAAAGATTGAGAACCCGCAGGAATTTGCCCTACAGCATTTGAGCAGCTATGACTTCGGCCCAAGCGGCATAGACTTTAGCGAGCCGGTCACGATAACAGTACCATACGCCGTGGCAGATTCCGCCAGTTCACCCTCGGCGTACTGGTACGATTCGCTTAGCGGGGCGCTCAGCCAGCAGGGAATAACAGACGTCGAAACCATCGTACTGTCCTCGAGTTTACATGCCCTTCGTTTCAAAACGACACACTTCACCCCATTCTATCTTTTGGCCGGAGGTGCGGCCGCTGCCGTCGGTGGTGGTGGTGGCGGTGGCGGAGGAGGCTGCTCCGTATCGTCCACCGGCCGGGGCAATATTGTCGAGTTCCTCGTTCCTTATCTCGGACTGGCCGTGGTAATGGCGATACTGAAGCGCCGAGACGCACGAAATCGCAGCGCACGGAATATTGCAAAAGGCAATCGTTAAAGATGGGCGATTCACCCGGTCACCTTGGTATTGCCGACCTACCGGCCCCGGTCAGGTTGGCCCAATTAAGCCGAAGCAGAGCAAACCACGCGACTCGACTGAGCTCGTCGAAGTCCGGTCCGTACTTGCTCGCCGAGACCATTGGGCTGACGACTGCTGTAATCTTAGGCATCAGGATCCTAAACGAGAGCCCTCTGGCCAACGCACTCTGGTTAATTACCCCGGCTCTTTTGGTAGCTGCTGCACTGGTCCCGACCATCGTCAGAAGGGCCCGATTCGCCGAGATCGGTCTTAACCTCAGTCAAATCAAACTTGCACTCCCCCTCCTTTGCCGCACATGCCTGGTCGTCTTCCCCGCCACGTTCGCAGGCCTGTGGCTGCTGAACTCCCGCGGATTGGAATCACCTTTGCTACCCATCCTGCCGGAGAATCAACATTGGCTCTGCTGGGTATGCTATCAGTTCCTGTACGTTGCCGTAGCTGAAGAAGTATTCTTCAGGGGTTATCTGCTGAGCAACATCCTCCGCCTGACCAGCGCAATCAAATGCAGGCCCGGCCTCCGGAACTGGGCAAGCATAGTGCTCTCGGCCGCCTGTTTTGCAGCCGCCCACATCATCATCCAGGGCCAAATAATTGCAGTCCTGACATTTCTACCCGGCCTGGTTCTCGCCTATCTCTTCGTCAGGACAAAGTCACTGCTGGCCCCGATCCTCTTCCACGGCCTGGCAAATACCTGCTACTG
>JAGMDR010000507.1 GCA_023128595.1 Planctomycetota bacterium
ACCTTTGGGACGATACCAAAATTTTACCCCGGCGTGCCGGGGATCTCTGCACACACGAGGGCCGGTCGTTCCATATATTCTAAACGGCGTGAAAAAACTACCTGCAAACGTGAATTGCGTCCTAATTTTGTGCGATTCTGAGATGGGTATTGACGTAAATGGGCAGGGGTGATAGAATTCGCTTTTTGGTGGGGGCCAAGAGTCGTGGTGAAAGTAGCTCAGTCGGTTAGAGCACTGGATTGTGGATCCAGGGGTCGCGGGTTCGAATCCCGTCTTTCACCCTTTCGCGTGGACGATGCACGTAAGATTTTGGTGCTGAACAAGAAGACAGGAAAGGGCTAAAAATGAACAGACTAACATCCTGGGCAAATCTGATTGTAATTGTTGTTTCACTGGTTTTTGCTTCGGCGGATTCAGTGAATGGGGCAGCGCGGGGGCAAAGGGCGTTGAATGTGCCGCCCAAGGGGTTTAAGGCACTTTTCAACGGCAGGGACCTGACCGGGTGGAAGGGGCTGGTTGAGAATCCGAAGAGCCGGGCGAAGATGAGCAAGGCGGAATTAGCGGGTAAACAGGCCAGGGCCGACGAGGATATGCGGGCGCACTGGGAGGTGGCCGACGGCGCCCTGGTCTTTGACGGCAGGGGGCACAGCCTTTGCACGGCGAAGGACTACGGCGATTTCGAGATGTTCGTGGATTGGAAGATTGAGAAGGGGGGCGACAGCGGGATTTATTTGCGCGGCACGCCGCAGGTCCAGATTTGGGATACGGCGAGAACGGGTTCCGGCGCGCAGGTGGGTTCGGGCGGCTTGTACAACAATAAGAAAGGGCCGAGCAAGCCGCTGACCAAGGCGGACAAGCCGGTAGGGCAGTGGAATACATTTCGGATTATTATGATGGGCGAGGCGGTTACGGTGTTCTTGAACGATGTGTTAGTGGTTGATCGCGTGGTGATGGAGAACTACTGGGAGCGGGACAAGCCTATCTACCCCAAGGGCCAGATAGAGCTTCAATCGCACGGAAGCAAGCTGTATTTCAGGAACGTGTTTATCCGTCAGATTCCTCAGATTCCGCGAGCGAAGGAGGCCAACAAGCTGACCGAGCAGGAGAAGGCCGACGGCTTTAAGCTGCTTTTCAACGGCAGGGACCTGGCCGGCTGGCAGGGCAACACCAAGGGCTATGTTGCCAAGGACGGCATGATCGTTGTCGAGCCCAAGCTCGGCGGCGGAGATCTTTACACCACCCAAGAGTACGGCAATTTCATTATGCGGTTCGAGTTCAAGCTGACGCCCGGCGCGAACAACGGTCTTGGTATTCGCACGCCGATGAACGTCAATGCGGCGTATCAGGGGATGGAGCTGCAGATACTGGATAACACAGCGGAGAAGTACAAGAATCTGCGGGATTATCAGTATCACGGGTCGATTTACAGCGTGGTTGCGGCCAAGCGCGGGTATCTAAAGCCTGTGGGCGAGTGGCCCCAGGGCCAGTGGAATTACCAGGAGGTCATCGCCAACGGCAAGCAGATAACGGTCAAGCTCAACGGCACAACGATTGTCGATGCGGATATTTCCAAGGTCACCGATCCTAAGGTAATTGAAAGACATCCGGGTCTGAATCGAGATAAAGGCTATATTGCTTTTTGTGGTCACGGCGACAAGCTTGCGTTTCGCAATTTGAGAATAAAGGTCCTTGATTAGGCAAATCAGGAAGGGAAGACGTAATGAAGAATAGAAGTAAGAAGCTGAAAGCTGTAAGCCGTAGAGAGTTTTTGAAGGGCTCGGCTGTTGCAGCGGGGGCGGCGCTGGCGTGGCCGACGATCGTTCCTTCTTCGGTATTTGGCGCAAATGCGCCGAGCAACCGGATTACGGTCGGCTGCATAGGCGTTGGAGGCCAGGGTAGAGGCAATATGGGCGGCTTCAAGGGCAATCCGGGCTCCGAGGTCGTGGCCGTATGCGATGTGGACGCCGACCACAGGGAAAAGGCCCGTCAGTCCGTGGGCTTGAGTGGCGAGTCATCATATACTGATTTTCGCGATCTGCTGGCGCGGGACGATATTGACGCGGTCTCGGTGGCGACCCCCGACCATTGGCACGTCCCGGCTTCGATTGCCGCGGTCAGAGCGGGCATGGACGTCTATTGTGAGAAACCGCTGACCTTGACGATAGCCGAGGGACGTGACCTTGCCGACGAGGTGAAACGCTATGGGCGGGTCTTCCAGACGGGCTCTCAGCAGCGCTCCGGCAGGGAGTTTCGCAGGGGCTGCGAGCTGGTGGTCAACGGGCGGATAGGCAAACTGCATACGATGAGGGTTGGGATTCCCGGAAACAACAAGAAGTGCGGGCCGACCTGGACGCCTGAGCCGGTGCCGGAGGGCATGGACTATGATTTGTGGCTTGGGGGCGCTCCGTGGGAGCCATACCACACTCAGCGATGCCACTATCAGTTCCGCTTCATATTGGAGTATTCCGGGGGCCAAATCACCAACTGGGGCGCCCACCATCTGGATATCGCGCAGTGGGGCAACCAGGCAGATAATACCGGGCCGGTCAAAATCATCGGCAAAGGCGAGTTTCCCAAAACCGGGCTGTTCACGACGGCAACCAAAGTCGATGTCGAGTACACCTACGCCAACGGCGTCAAGCTGTTTCTCAGGACCGGAGGGGGTGGTACGCGTTTTGAGGGTAGCGAGGGATGGGTCTATGTGAACCGGGGCAAAATAGACGCTGAGCCGAAGTCGATTCTGGACTCGGTAATAGGGCCGAACGAAATTCATCTCTACGAGAGTCGCAGCCATACTCAGAACTTCCTCGATTGCATAAAGAGCCGCAAGGACCCAATTTGCAATGCAGAGGTCGGGCATCGCTCGAGCACGATCTGTCATTTGGCCAATATCGCAATGTTGCTTGATCGGCCGCTCAAGTGGGACCCGCAAAAAGAGCAGTTCATCGCAGACCCCGAGGCCAATCACATGACCTGGCGTCCGAGACGTGCACCCTATCTGCTGTAAACCCGCCGCGAGGCCCAAGATACTACCAGAAAGTTCGTAGAGAGTCGGACAACATTGCCGTTCCCGCGAAACTTGTCCTCGACCCCGATCGGGGAGTGGGAATGCGGAAACAAGATAGTAGTCTGTCAAAATCGAATTAGTAGGTGTCATTGCGAGGAGGCCGAAGGCCGAGGCGGCAATCTCAAACCGTTCGAGGGCCGGAGATTGCCACGGCCTTTC
>JAGMDR010000508.1 GCA_023128595.1 Planctomycetota bacterium
AGCGAAGCGACGAAGCAATCTCGAAGTCTGGGATTGCTTCGCTGCGCTCGCAACAGGCTCCGCAATCTCGAATTTCGAGTGTTTGAGATTGCCACGGCCTTTGAAAAAGGCCTCGCAATGACACAGAAACGCAATTTATACGCCCTGAACGGTTACAAATCTGGAAACTCCGGGCTCTTTTCACAGAAATAGCAGGTGACTGTCCCCGGCTTGTTACTGTTTTGAAACGGCCTCACTGGTTTGGCCCTGCGAGTTTCACATCCTGCCGGCGTGACCGCGGCAGCACTTTTAGCACTCGCACGCTGCCATCCTGAATCATACACTCGACAGTTGTATTCATAGGGGCGTGGAGCTTGAAATGCACGTCCCAGGCCTTGGGCCAGGCCGGTAGAACGAGAATCTTGTTTCCCTCGGCCTGCAAGAGCATCCGCTGCAGAGCCGTCATCGCGACGCACCCGTGGTCCTGGTCCGGCACCCAGTCGAAGTTCGGCCCCCAAAATGCGGGAAATCGACTCCCGCTGTGCCACGTGGAGAAATTGCCGCTGACATACCTGGCCGCTTCTTCGGCCAGTCCCAGATAGGCGGCCTGGATTGAATCCTGCCTCCAGCCGACCGATCCCTTGACCAGCCGGCGCCGCCAGGTCTCAAGCCCAACGTCCAATCCCCCAGCCGACAACCCGTACAAACGGTATGGAAACACCGCATACAATTCCGGATTCTCCGAATTCCTGCGCACATCGAATTTCTCCGCAGCCAGGACAAACTTCTTACCCTCCTCTTCTTTGACAGCCACCGGCGGCAGATCGCCAAGCAGCTTCCGCCACGCCGCCCTTTGCGATGCAGTTCCGGCCTTGTCACCAAGCCGCAACAAACGCCCAATCACATAGCGCAGGCCCGCAACTTCCGGCGTGGGATTGACGCACTGCCACCAGGTCTCAAGGGCCTGTGCAGGCTCGAATCGTATCTTACCGCCGGCGTCCCGCTGCCAGTGCTCGTTGTAAAAAGTCAGGACGGCATCGGCTATCGGCGTCAGCGTCTTGCGCAGAAACTCCTCATCCTGTGTGGTAGCATAGTAATCGAGCATCATAGCGGTAATTTCGATGCCCCCCTGCCACTCCCGCCGGATATACCGATTAACCGTCTCAGGCCCGGCGTGCCCCCAGCCGTAATCGCAATTGCCGTTGGTCCCCCAGAAATACATCGTCTCCGGAAAGAACGCCCCCGCGTGCTTGTAATAAATCCGCGTCTTGTCCCTGCACAGCCCTAACGCATCCATATACATCCGAAAGACCGGCCCCATCAAATCGAAGTCCCCCGCCGCAAGCATCGACCAATAGGGCAGCCGCGTATTCTGCCACCAGTACATCCCGCCCCACCGCCGATAGTCGCCGTCGAAGTGCTCGGCGCCGACCTGAGCATCAACGGTAAATATCGTGCCGTTGAACTTGATCGGAAAAGCCCCCCGCCCGGCACACGCATTGATCCACCGCTGCAGCACATATCCCCTGGATACGGCAAAGGCGCCCGACTGCGCTTTAGACGCGGCGACGACCTTGCCGTCTATGTACAGCTTGCTTTGGCCGTCCGCGGCGTTGTATGTTCCCACAACGTGCACCCATTTGCCCGGCGTGAGCTCGGCGTCGTGAGTCAACGTCCCGGCCTCAACGATCAGCCGCAGCGAATTGCCGGGATACGTATCCAACAGGTACCCATTTGACGTGCCGCTTTCGGACTTGTCGATTATCCGCCCGCCGCCGGCGCCGAGCTTCTGCGGGGCCACCCACGCCTCTAATGTACAGCCCTGCGGCAGATCGAGCTTCGCATTATGGGCAACCTCAAGATAGCCGCCCCCGTCCAAGCCAATGCATCTTCGACCCTCATAGTCGAGAACCTTGAGATCACCCACAATTCGCGCGGCTACCTTTCCATCCGCTCGGTTTGCAAACAGCCCGTTGGTCGGGTCCTCAAAAGGCCAATCGCCCACAACACCCTCCGGCATTTTCGTATTCGTATGCCTCGCAAGGTCGCCAACTTCCTGTTCACTCAACGCCCTGTTAACGACCCGCGCCCGTGATATGTGCCCGATGAAGCGGTTGCTCCCGTTGCTGCAGGCCCCGATCCGCAAAGGCAGCGAATTCGTCGTTATCTCCTGCGCGAGCGACCCGCCGTGTACACGTATCCAACTGCGATTCCAGAACTCGCCCCACCACCGCTTATGTGCCGTGCGTGCCGTCTCCAAGTCCACCGCATCGACCCCCGCTATCTGGTTTTTCAGCAGTTTCAGCCACGCCTCGCTCGTATCGGTCTGCGCCGTCAGAGGATAAATTGCAACCACGAAGCGCCGAGCCGCCTTGCTCGATTTGAGAGTCACACCGTCAAGGGCCTTTAGGTCCTCCCCCTTGATGCATCCGCCGAACGTGCGATCCATCAGCGGATCGGGATATTTCTCCAACAGCTCGCCTAAGTGCTGATTCTTCAGCGTTACCGGATAGCACGACTTGGCGTTGCGATGATACCACACGATGGAGTCGCCTCTTGTCGGGACAATCACATCCGGATAGACGATGATCGGGTAGTTGCTCTGGTCGTTTCTGGTCAGCCCTCGCGCACTGTTGGTCTCGGCGCCCTTGAGTTCGCGTTCGGCCGTTCGCCAGACCTCCAGCTTTGCCTCGATGCCAAACTGCTCCTGTCCCTCGGCCTCGATGCGGATTACGGGCCGATTTGCATCGACCCATACGCGAAGCGTTCTTTGCCGCCGGCCTTTTCCCGCTATGATCTCGATCTCGCCTTCGCGCAGTCGCAGCGTTTGGAGAAAGTCCCTGCTGTGCTCGAAAATCCCCGGCGCAAGCCGGATTCGCACCAGGCCAAGCTTGAGCAGCCTGGCGTTCTCGCTCCAGGAATCAGTCTTGCTGATATAAAAGACAAGGTCTCCACTTTGCTCGACCCAGAGGTTCAGGCCGACATCACCGTTGCCGATCGGCATTGAGCCGGAAGAGTCTTTACTCGGACTGGTCCAGACAACGTTATACTCGGCCACCGTTTCCGCACCGTCCGCACAAAAACCGGGTACCGCAGCCAACAAAACGACAATACCGCCAACACAGAAACGCTTGGTCCCACGCATACATCTATCCTTTAATCTCGAGACGCCAATCAAACCCATTGCCGCCCAATTGTAGCCGCCCCTTGAATAAAAGCAACCCGTCAAAGCGGACGCTATCGATTATTAGTACTTTGTCAAGGCTGATTTTGGGGCCTCTCACTGCGAGCACCTCACCTGATTCTCAGGATGCACATAGGAGAAAATAGCGCACGCACGTCATTGCGAAAGAGCGCAGCGACTGCGGCAATCCTTGTCCCTGCATGTCTTTGGCGGGGCTCAACCCTCAGACTGCAAGAACCGGCTATTTTCTTAGCAGGCCTGAAAGGCCGTGGCAATCTCCGGCCTTCGAGCGCTTCGAGATTGCCGCGCCGCTCTTCCGCCTCCTCGCAATGACACCTGCTCATTTCCCTATTCTCCGGCTTCTCCGCCCCTATCCGGGAAATCAGCGATTAATCTCTCTTAGTGCCCTCGTATCTTAATGGCCACACTCACTTCACGCTTCACAATTCACGCTTCACCAAGCAATTGCTTGCGTCAATTGCTTTCGGTTCTTATTCAGCCATTTGGCTTTTCGGAGTATCATTTTGAGAAAGTCTAAGCCGGAGAGGTTGCCGAAGAAGCCGGTCGCCACCACGGGCAGGACCGCCTCGGCTATCATCGTTTCAATCATCAAGTCGAGCAGCGAACCGCCCTTGTTCTTATCCAGCTTACTCTCCTCGCGGTACCCGTTTAGGAACTCAACGAGCTTATCTTCATCGAAGTAATCGGGCCAATCAGCCGGGTTCGGCCGACCGCCCACTATCGAGAATTGCAGCATCCCGTTGGCAAGGTCCGTCACCGGAGGAGCGATCCTGATAGAATCAAAATCGAGCACCGCAACAATTTTTTGTCCGCTAAAAAGCATATTCCCCGGATGCCAGTCCCCGTGGACCACCTGCTGGTCCCACGAGTCGAACCCGCACTGGTTGACCCGCGCGCTCGATGAGTTATAAGCACTCATCAGCGATTCAGCCGTAGCCTGCAATTTCTTGTCCGGCCCGGCCATCTTATCCGAGCCTAACGTCTTGAGATGCCTGCGAACGGTCGCCGAATCGTGGAAGCTGGCCCGCAATGGCTTCCACTTGTGTGCAAAATCGGCTAAGTGCTTATGGAAATTCGCCAACTGCCGGCCCGTATCAAGCGTCGCCTCCGCCGAGCCGTCATAACGCGAACCCGTAACGAATCTAAACAGCTCGTAAATGTGATTGTTGAGCTGCAGGATTGTGTTGTTCTCGTCGCGCGTCGCCACCAGCAAGGTCACGGGAAAGCCCTTCTCGGCGAGATGACTTTGCACCGCATGCGCTAAGGCCACACGGTACAGATCGTCTTTGCCCTTCGGCCGACGCTTCAGCAGAAACTTGCCTCGCTCAGATATCAAAACCGTCTTCGGCACACGGCGGTTGCCTCCCGACAGGCGCCTGACCTTATCGACTATCCCAACGTCGTAATGGCTGAGGACCCGAACAAGCTCCTCTGATGAAAATTGTGCACCACCTCTCGGCATAATTGCCCCTTACTGCTCGCAGTCTCTAACTCACAGCACTCGTGAAGTTCCACACATGCACGTAACATACCCCATCCCGCCCCAGCGGTCAAGTTCCACATCCTCTCCATCCCCGTTCGACACCCAAACCACCTCTCATCCCCGACTGCCGCCTCTCGCCTCGGCTACACGACACCTCAAACCCCAACTCCCCAGGCTCGTTTCTCATTCGATTACGGTTCTCCTTCACCCCCACCCCGTTTAGCCGTCGTCGGCACGACGACGAATGCTTAGCACCCAGGCTACGTCCTGGGTGGCTCAATTCCCTTATGAGGTCGAAGACCTCACACACTTAGCCCCCAGGCCGCGCCCTGGGGGTTACCCTGATGAGGGTCCTACCCTCAATTGTTTAGCCCCCCAACCCCATGATCTTACCTGCCTATAAGGCAGCGTTCGGGGGTTACCCAACTTCGCCTGCCCCGCCCGGCGACATATTTAGCCCCCAGGCCCGCCCTGGGGGGAACCCAAAAATCGCCGTACTACGGCGACCACATTATACCCCATCCCTGCGCTGGGGATAACCCCAAAATCACCGTCCCCCCCTGACCTTCGCCCCACAACACCGGACCACGCCGACAACCGTCACCCATCCGCGCACGGCAGAAAAAACCGCCCCGCCCAGACCCGCTCGACGCAACAAATCCACACCATCCGCCTGCTTCTCCGATCGAAGATGAAAGCTCTCACTAAACTCACTCATAACAATTCTCCAAATATCCTACCCCAAAACAATGATCATATCCGCTCCAAATCACCAACAACCCAATATGAAATCTGCAATCTGAAATCGCCTGCCCTCGCAGGCGACATATTTAG
>JAGMDR010000509.1 GCA_023128595.1 Planctomycetota bacterium
CTTATAGGCAGATAAGATCATTGGGGTGGGAGGTTTGATTTGGGCTTGGGTGGCCATGGTGAGAGTGGAAAGTGCAAAGTGGAAAGTGCAAAATTGCGGAATCCCGACGTTGTCGGGATGGGTGTTTTCGTTGTTGGTTTGACTGTTCATAATTACTTGTGAGGTAATGGGTTATGTTGGTTCGGGCCAGTAAATTGAGCAGGGTGTGTATTGAGTATCAAGGATCCGCTATTAGTTCGATAGGTATTATATCACAGCCAGAGTTAGATGTCAAGTGAATTTTCTCGTGAGGCGTATTTCGTATATCGAATCTCGTCCCTTGAATCGGCCAGGGCGGACTTAGGACAGTGGTACTCCGAGAACGGCAAGATAGACAAAGCCGCCCGAACGGTTACGGCCGAAGACTGGGGCCTTCGTTTGGACCGCGCCGTGTTTATAGCCGATTTGGCGCGGGATCCGGGGGCCGTTTGGGCGCTCAGGGAACGTTTTTTTTAAAATTTCGGCTGGCCCGAATCGCTGTAAGTGGTTGTCTGTCAAATACTTACCCCCCCCCTCTCCCGCACACAAGACAAGAAACGGCTTTTGGGCCTTCGGGGGGAAATTTTCCCCTTGACAATCCTCATTGAGTCCTGTTAATATAGGCTGCGTAGGTGATCTGTGTAATCGACCGCCAGGAATGGGTGTGAAAAGGTCTATGGATGGAGGCAGCAACCCTTTTTTCGGTCGAAAGGCGCGCGGCGCCAGTTTGGCATCGGCAAATTTAGTGTTTTATTGAATTTTTTTGGAGGTTAGTGTGATGAAAACAAATTAATGTTAATAGCCGTGGCGCTGGCAGTCTTCGCAGTACCGGCACAGGCGAGTATTGTCGTGCCCTCTGGCACCAATCCCGCCACTGGCAACCCATGGGCGAATGGGGATGAATATCGCCTCGCTTTTATCACGAGCACCAACCCAGGGGCAACGTTGGCTGATATAGGCGCTTACAACGCGCTCGTGCAAGGGCTGGCCAACGCTGCCGGCTTAGGCGCCGCGGACTGGTTTGTCATCGGCTCGACATCTGTAGTGAACGCAAGAGACAACAGCGGGACCAATCCCTCTTCGACCGGCTGCCCCATATTACTTGTGGACGGTACTACTGTCGTAGCCAACAACAACGCAGACTTATGGGACGGGTCAATTCAGAACATAATTAACCAGACTGAAGCGGGCGATACGAAAGCGCATTGGCCGTTTACCGGCTCATACTGGGATGGTAGCCTTTCAACGGGGAAACCCAATACAGGCGGAGGCGGTTTAGATTCGACCGGCGAGGTTACCCAGGGCAACGGTAGCGTAGTTGACCAATGGGTTTGGCGTCAGTGGACTTCGGATCCGGCTGCGACCGCGCTGCCCCTGTATGCTATGTCGGAGGTCTTGGTGGTCCCCGAGCCAGCGACGATAATGCTGTTGGGCCTCGGTGGCTTGCTCGCCCGCCGTCGCAGACGTGCGTAAGTGAGTAATACGTAAAGGACCCAAAGACCTCGCCGCAAGCGGTCTGACGTTTGAGGTCTCTGAAAAACCATGCCGGTGGCACGGTCGATATTAATGGGCCACTGATAATTCCCGGCGGCAGCGGAACCGGTGTGGTAAATGGTCTAAGTATTATTCTGCCGGAGTATTCTTTTGGCCCTGCCCGGCTGGGCGCCTCAACAGTTTGTAAATAGAGAACTTACGTTCACAATGGCCCGATTAAGCACAATGCTCGAGTTAAAAGCCGCCGATAAAACCTTTTTTTCTTGAAGCTAAGGCAGGTATTTGGTATAATTCAAGGACGTAGCAGCAATTGTATTTTCTTATTTTTCACTTTAACGGTTTTTTAAAGGGATAGGATTATGAAAAGTAATAAAACAGTTCTGACGATAGTTGCAGTAGCGATTCTCGCCTTGGGCACCTCGGCCCAGGCCAGCCTCCTGTTCTACGAAGGGTTTGACTACAACGCTGGCAGCAGCCTGGCCGGATTGGGCACGCCCGGTGGTGGAAGCGGCACGTGGTTCGATAACAGTTCGGGTCCACACATGACGGTTCGCGCCAACGGAGCACCGGTCAGTCAGCTCTGGACCGGGATTCCTTCCGGCGGCTATCCCCAGGCCGGTGGATTCCTTGAAGGCGAACGGACCGACGATAACTCGGGACACATCCTGCTCGCCACCAGCGTCACGTCCACGTTTCAGGACGGCACCACAACGTGGATGAGCTTTGTCAGTGCTGGTACCGCCCTAACCGGGCTACCCGACAACCACCACAAGCCCAACCTAGCCGTCGGGCAGGGCGAACTCATGGACAACCGCGCCCAACAAGCCAACGGACAGGCCATCGGTGGTGGCCCAAGATACAACACCCAGAGCTCGAGTGCGGCCTACTGGGACGACGAGGATAACAGCGGGAATTTCGAGGAGCACCGTTCTGCCGGGACTAAGGGCAGGATTTCTCCCCAGCAACTGATTGTGATCAAGATCGAGTGGGGTACGACATCGGACACGGTGAGCGTGGCCAACTTCGGTATCAGCACCCCCTATACTCCCCTGACCGAAGCCGACTTCAACGCCGCTTCGCCGGTGTCGATCACCTCGGTGAACAACCTTGACCAGTCGACGTTTGATACCCTCTCCTTCCACGGCAGCCGTTCCAACTTCGACGAGATTCGCATCGGCACGACGTTTGACGACATCGTCACCGGGACAAGCGTCGGCAAGAATCCAATTGCGGGTAATCCGGATCCGGGCGATCAGGCAACAGATGTGTGCCGCAGCGTGGTCCTAAGCTGGACGCCGGGAGAGTATGCCGACAAGCACGATGTATATTTCGGCACCGATGAAGCCAAAGTGACCGATGCCAACATAGATAATCCCCTCGACGTGCTGGTAAGTCCGGGCCAGACTGAGACCTATTATCCGACGGTTGGAACTCTGGATTTGGATTTTGGGCAGACTTACTACTGGCGTGTTGATGAGGTCAATGCTCCACCCGACCCAACGATATTCAAGGGCGATGTCTGGCAATTTACAATCGAACCGATTGGTTATCCTATTGCGAACGTAACGGCCACAGCTTCCAGCGAGTACGACCCAACCAGGGGGCCTGAGAATACGGTGAACGGCTCCGGGTTGGTTAATGACCTGCACTCGAATGTTATGGCAGATATGTGGCTAAGCGGCAGCGAGCCGGCGGGGGCCTGGATCGAATATGCGTTCGACAGGCTTTACAAACTGCACGAGATGTGGGTATGGAACTTTAATGATGAGTTTAATAATGCTTATGGTCTCAAAGGCGTTACCATTGAGTATTCGGCCGACGGCGACGACTGGACGGAGCTCGCCGGCGTACCTGAATTTGTCCAAGCTGAGGGATCGCCTGATTATGCTCACGTCACCATTGACTTTACCGGTGTGACGGCAAGGTACGTCAAGATTACCGCTAACAGCAATTGGGGTGGAAGCAACCTTTACGGTCTGAGCGAGGTCCGCTTCCTCTACGTACCGGTGCGTGCAAGAGAGCCCTATTCACCACTTTCAGGCACAGATGTGCCTCTTGATGTGACCCTCAACTGGACAGCGGGAAGGGAGGCGGAGAGGCACGATGTGTACCTTGGCACCGACGAGCAGGCGGTGGCAGACGGCACTATCAGCCCCGTCAGTATCCCTGCTGACGATGGTTGCGTGGCCGGCTACGCCCCATTATCACTTGAATTGGGTAAGACATACTACTGGAAGGTTAATGAGGTCAATATGGCCGAGGAGCCTAACACGTGGGAAGGTGATATCTGGAGCTTCAGCACGCCGGCGTATTTTGTAGTGGACGATATGACATCCTACGGAGATGTCGACGAAGTCGGTGTGCCCGACAGCAGGATATGGTACACCTGGAAGGATGGTCAAGGTTGGGACACCCCCTCGCCCGGCTATGGCGGCAACGGCACAGGGTCGGTTATCGAACTGGATTCAGAAACTGTTTACGATACGCCACAGTCGATGGCATACCATTACAGCAGCAATGGTACGAATTTCTTTGGCAAGCCCGGCAAGGCGTACTATTCGGAGTCCACAGCACTCATTAGCGACCTGGTAATCGGGAATGACTGGACTGTAAACGGTATCAAATCTCTGAGTCTGCACTTCTACGGCGATCCAGCCAATGATGCCGGCCTCACTGAGCAGATGTATGTGAAGCTCAACGGCGCCAAAGTGGTGTATGATGGTGATGCCAATGACATAACAGAGCCATCGTGGCATGAGTGGAGTATTGATTTGGCGGTATTCGGTATCAACCTGCAGAATGTTACGGAGATCAGCATTGGCTTTGGCAATGAAGGCAATGTTAGTCCTGGCGGATTAGGTGTGGTGTACTTTGACGATATCAGGTTATATCCTTCCAGATGCGTTCTTTCGAAGCGTTCAGCCGAGTTCGCCCTCGTTGATTTCGCCCCCGAGGGCGACCCCGGAGGCGACTGCGTGGTCAACTACAAAGAGCTCGACGTAATGACGCGAGACTGGCTGCTCGGCGATGCGAGTGTTGAGCCGGTGGAGCCGAACGCTGAGGGTCTCATGGTGCGGTACGAGTTCGAGAACAACGCCAACGACAGCTCCGCCAAGGGCAACCACGGAACCGAATTCGGCTACCCGGTTTATACGGCCGGGCACGACGGCAGCGCATTGCAGCTCGACGGCACAGATGATTACGTCAACATAAACAACTACAAGGGCATTCTCGGCTCAGAGCCTTTTAGTGTAACTGCCTGGATCAACACGACGGCCGCAGGTGACCGGACAATTGCAAGCTGGGGCAAGAACACTAACGGTCAGAAAGTGGACTTCCGACTCCAGAACGGCCTGGTGCGCATTGAGCATGGCAAGGGCAACCGCGTCACTTACGGCACGGTCAACGACGGCGAATGGCACCACGTCGCAGTGGTGGTAATAGAGAACGCATCGATCTCATACCCCGACGTGACACATTACATCGACGGCCAGGATGACACCAGGACCGGTACGGACGCCGATAAGTTCGGTACGGTCGCGGACATCGATGTCAGTATTGGCAGGCGCTGCTTGAACAACGACAGATTCTTCGAGGGGCTGATTGACGATGTGCGCATTTACGACTATACTCTCTCGCAAGGCGAGATTGTGGGCGCGGCCGGTGAGGGTACGCTCTATATCCCATTGCTCTCACCCGCTAATATCTATGATTCGGAGCCGGAGAACCAGAAGAAGGTCAACTTCCTCGATTATGCCACGTTGACGCAAAGATGGCTTGATGAGGATATGTTCCCGTAATCGGCGTTGAAAGCAGCTAACTTGGCATCCCTGATGGGATAGCCGAGAGGATTCGCACCAGTCCGGGGCCTATACTGATTCATTCGGTATAGGCCCCGTTTTTAGTTAACCGGGGAACGCTGGGGATGCTGAGCATCTCCATAATGGCCTGGGGGGGGCAAGCAAAAAGTACGGCAAGAACCGTATTCGACCGCATTGGGTGTGGCCGGATTTACCGGTGGGTTGAACTCTGCGCTGCTGTCCGGGCGCGTTTTGCCGGGACAAGAGGGCGGCTAAAATAGACCGAAATTGGCAACGCCGGCGAAAATCCCGGATAAATCTCTTGCATAGGCATGTATCTGCAACTGCCTGCAAATGCGGAAGTTATACACACGCTTGTCACAGTCCAAAAGGCGAATTTGACAATAATCGCACAAATTCTTCTTGCCGAGACGCCGGCTAATGTGGTATAAATGAAGTTGGTGGAGTCGGTGCGTCTTGTGGTTCCACTTGGTGATATTCCTGTGGTTTGACATAAGGTCGTCAAGAACCTTAAGTTGTTTAATAGTAGTGTGGAGTTTTTGCGGCAGCTTCGCACTTCGACTGTACGTTTTTTGCATTTTTGTTGAAGGCGGACTGTTTTGTGTGGAGAATTGGCTCGTTTTGGTTTGTGTGGTTATTCAAGTGTACAGAAGGAGGACTATCATGTGTAGGCAACTGACTTTCTTTGTTTGTTTTGTTTTGGTGCTGATTGCTGCGCCTGTCTTTGGTGATGCCATTTTAGCACCGGGTGATTTCATCATCGCCGTGGATGCCGATTCGGCAAGCGGTGGGCCGGCCGGCGAGCGCGCGCCAAATGCCATCGACCGCGACATCACGACAAAGTATTTGAACTCGGGCAAAGAGAACTCCGGTTTTATTGTGACGCCGTCGTTCGGGCCATCGATCGTGACCAGCTTCGAGCTCACAACGGCCAATGACGTCGAGGCGCGGGACCCGGCGTCCTGGGTGCTCTATGGCACGAACGACGCGATCCTTAGCACCGACAACAGCGCGGGCAATGCGGAGAACTGGATGCTGATCGATTCGGGCTCGGTGAGCCTGCCGTCGGCGCGTCGCACGCTCGGACCGATGGTTCCGGTCAACAGCAGTACGGGCTATACGTCGTACAAGATGCTTTTCCCGACAGTGAAGGATACGGGCGCGACCACCCAGATGCAGATCGCCGAAGTTCAGTTCTACGGCGAGGCCGATCTCGATACCCCCAGGAACCCCAACCCGGCCAATGGTGCCGAGAAGGTGGACGTCGATGCCGACCTTAGCTGGATCCCGGGTGAGAGCGCTACTTCGCACGAGGTGTACTTTGGCGAATTTGAGCCTCCAACGTACCAGACCACTCTGGGCGCGACTGCCACCACCTGGGATACAGGTGCTCTTAACTACCTTACTGATTACTACTGGCAGATTGTTGCGACCGACGGCGTCACCGACTGGCCGAGTCCCGTCTGGGAGTTTATGACTGCGCCCGATCCGGCCCTGGTTGCTGATGTTAATCTTGTAGGCTGGTGGAAGTTTGAAGGCGATTACTTGGACTCGTCGGGCTACCAGCACCACGGCACACTGCTGGGCAGCGGCGAGTGGGTCGATGGTCCGCCAGGTTATGGCCAGGCGATTGGCCTCGACGGGAGCACCTATGTGGAGATGGTTGGCTATAGGGGCGTTACCGGTACGCAATCTCGGACGGTCAGTGCCTGGATCAAGACAAGAACGATCGGCGAGATCGCATCCTGGGGCGAGAACCTCGCCGGCCAGAAATGGATATTCCGCGTTCAAGAGAGCAACGGCACGGTCGGCGCCATACGCGTCGAGGTCAATGGCGGATACGTCGTTGGAGCCACCGATTTACGCGATGATGCTTGGCATCACGTGGCTGCGGTGCTGGAAGACGACGGCTCCGCGAATGTTACTGAAGTCCGGCTTTATGTCGATGGCGTATTGGAGTCTGTTAGCGCCTCAGCCGGTGAGCCGATCAACACTGCCGTCGGCAGTAACGTCAGGATCGGCGAAGCCCCCTGGCACAACAGGCCGTTCACCGGCACAATTGACGAAGTCCGCATCTACGACCGCGCGTTGAACACGTCTGAGATCGAGCAGCTTGCCATGCACTACGAGGCTACTGGTCCCATTCCTGCCGACGAGGCTGTAGTTAAGGCGAAGCGCTCCGGCGCGAATCTATGTATGATACTTGAGTACGAGCCGGGAAAAGGTGCGGTCTCGCACACTGGGTACTTCAGTGAGAATTACGATGATGTGCTTGATCGCGTCGCGGATGCGAACTTAGGCGAACCGCCTTACTTAGAGCATGAAATGATTGATTACTATGTTGGGTATGATGACCCTAATAATATCCCTGCCTTTGGCTGCGTATCTCTTGTTCGAGGCAAAACTTATTACTGGGCCGTCGATGAGTTCGACGGGACGCTGACCTTCCCCGGCAAGGTCTGGAGCTTTACGGTTATGCCCGAAGCGGCGCGGGACCCCGACCCGTTTGACGGCGCCAAGTATGTAATTGCCGACGCGGGCGCAACCCTAAGCTGGAATATGGGTGACGTCGATACGAAAAATAACGACGTGACATACGAGGTGTACTTCGGCACCGACGAGGCTGTTGTAGAGACATCGACAACCCCCGTTGTCAGCCTAAAGGACCCAACCTCTACTTATACCACCGAGCCCCTTCTTAGGGACACGGTTTATTACTGGCGGGTCGATACGAAAGTGGCGCTATCGGGTCCTCCATTCACATTTAAAAAGAGAGTCAAAGGTACCGTCTGGAGCTTTACGACATTCCCCGATATAGCTATTACCGACCCGAATCTTGTCGTCTGGTGGAGGTTTGATGAGGGTCAGGGGAGCACAGCTATTGACTGGTCCGGCCATGGAAACGATGGCACACTGATCGGTGACCCGCAGTGGGTGGCGGGCAAGATTGGCCCGGCGGCGATTGACCTCGACGGTACGAATGACCTGATAGACCTTGATCGCGGCACCATTGCGACCGATGCTTACTCGATAGCCTTCTGGCACTATCCTCGTAACTTGCCGTACTCAAGCGGTTACAGGGCACTGATGCACACCGATGCCTGGAGCTCGGACACCGGTTCGATTCACCTACATCTGAGAGTCAACAGCAGCCGGGTGAACTTCGATTGGAACGGTGGGCCGAACGTAACTGCAAGCGTCGCCTCTGCCTTAGTCTCAGGTGAGTGGTACTACATAGCGATGTCGGCCGACCGTTTGGTTTCGCCCGCCGAGTCAAAGATCTATATCAACGGCGTGCTGGAGGGCTCTAACACAGGCACCGCCGCTGCGCTGGAGTTAGGTCCATTGAACTTCGGCGCTTATCGAGAGAACGGCAGGTGGGTCGACGGTCAGTACGATGACGTCCGCATCTACGACTATGCACTGAGCGAGGCCGATATTATGCACATTATGGATCCTGCAAAGGCCTGGAATCCCAGCCCGGCTGACCGAGAGGCAGATGTGCCGCTGGGCACAAAGCTCACGTGGAGTCCCGGGATAGACGAAGATACCGGCAGTGAGTACACAAAGCACGATGTGTACTTCGGGGCCAGCTTCGATGCTGTGGACTCAGCGACGACACCCGAGGCAACCTTGACCGGCGATGTCAACGAGCATCCGGTCGTCCTTGCTTACGAGACGGATTACTACTGGCGCATTGATGGCGTCAACGCAGGCGGCGGGGCTTACAAAGGAGCTGTCTGGACCTTTAAGACTATGAACAATCCTGCATTCGCCCGAGACCCCGACCCGAACAATGGCGCAACTGGTGTTGCGCGGAACGCCGTACTAAGCTGGACGCCGGGTGATTATGCACCTCCTTCGAACGGCCACTATGTCTATTTCGGTGCAGACGACCCGGCCAATCTCGCTCTGGTTGCGTCGCAGCCGCAGAGTCCCAACAACTACAGTCCCGGGGCCCTCGATTTGGGCACGACTTACTACTGGGCTGTCGATGAGGCCAACACTGCGGCGCCCGGCGGCGTCGATGCCGGGAGAATCTGGAGCTTCACGACAATAGACCATCTTGTT
>JAGMDR010000051.1 GCA_023128595.1 Planctomycetota bacterium
CGGGCTTGAAGGCTTCAGAAAGAATTGGGTATGTTGGCTATATTGATGAGAAGCCGGCTGTTTCTGCAATAGTAAAGCGAGGGGAGGCTGCTAAATTCTGCCACCTTAGAATAAAGGAAAATCTACAAAACTTTAATATAGGCGAAGCATTTTTTGCCTTAATGGGATTAGAAATAAGAGATTTTTCGAAGGAAGTTCACTTTACACTTCCAGAAAGTATTTGGGAGAAAAAGAATAGGTTCTTTGAGTCGTTTGGATTCACAAAAGCTGTCAGAGCGGGACATCAATATAGGCTGTTCGAGGATGAGCTTAGGTGCTCATCGGATTTTGATAAAGTGTGGGCTGCCATTTTAGAAAAACTTCCGAAGATTGCGCGTGCCTTTTTTGTGGATGGACATTCGCTCGACAACGAACTTGTAATGAGTATTAAAGCGGAATATGCAAGGAAGGTCGTGTCCGGAGAGAAAAAGGTCGAGATAAGGAGAAGTTTTTCCAAAAAGTGGACGGGGTGTAAAATTAGTATATACGCGTCAGGACGTGAACGTTTTCTTGTGGGTGAAGCATCGATAAAAAGAGTAGTTGTTGATAAACCTGAAAATGTTTGGGAGAGATTTCACGATCAAATCGGGTGTACGAGAGAAGAGTTTGATAAGTACACTAGATCTAAAAGCCAGATTTATGCCGTTGTGTTAGAAAATGCCATACCATATCGAAAAAGCATATCCCTACGAGAAGTGTCAAGTTTAACGAAAGAGAATTTGCGTCCACCTCAAACTTATTATAACCTTAACGACAATATAAAATGGGCAGAGGCCGTTTCAATGGGGGCTTTGTTGCAAAGTAGTTTCGGAACGAGAGAGCCCATTTTACTATAAAGATAAACTGGATATTCTAAGAAGGTTTGATTGAGAGGAACCTCTTAGTCGAATATCACTTCCAAGCGGTACACAGGTACATCTTTGTATATTTATTCCATTACTTCGAATCATTCACGGACTTTCTAAACAAATCTTGTAGGTTTAGGTGGAATGGTTGTAATCTCGGTGAAGGCCTCGGTGAAAAGAAGGATCTTGCGCCGAGCACGCGGGATATTGTCAAGTCACTGCAGGACGAGCTTGCCGCCTGGGAAGCGGATGAATCTATTTCGTATGGCGGGCAAATCGATTAGTCGGCGGGGGTTTATGAAGGGTTGTGCGGCGGGCGAATCGGCTCTTGTCGGGGTGGGCTTGACAATCGGCCGGCGGCGGCTATGATGTGGGCTGCGATTGGCTATCTTTTTGGGAACGATATAACAAGGATGGCCTGTGGGGCAGGGATGCCCCCTTTTTCACAAAATAACTGAATTTGAATCCTCGGTGAAGGGAAGGGACAGGTAAATGACGCTTTTGTTGGGGTATGACGTTGGCAGTTCGTCGATCAAGGCGACGCTGATGGATGCACAGACGGGCAAGGTCTTGGCCAGTGCTACTTCGCCGGAGAAGGAGCTGGAGATTATCGCCAAAGAGTTGGGCTGGGCCGAGCAGCATCCGCAGACCTGGTGGGAGCATGTCAAAACGGCCACGAGCAAGATAAAGGCCCACGCCGAGTTTGCCCCGGGAGATGTTGGGGCGATTGGAATATCTTATCAGATGCACGGGTTGGTTGTCGTTGATCAGAATAAAGAGGTGCTTAGGCCCTCGATAATCTGGTGCGACAGCAGGGCCGTGGAGATCGGCCAACAGGCGGCCAAGGATATCGGGCCCGACAAGTGCCTCAAGAGGCTGTTCAATCTGCCCGGCAATTTCACAGCGTCGAAGCTCAAGTGGGTCAAGGAAAAAGAGCCTCAGGTTTTCGCGAAGATTCATAAGATGATGCTGCCCGGCGATTATATCGCAATGAAGATGACCGGCGAGATCAAGACCACCCCTTCGGGGCTTTCCGAAGGGATAATGTGGGATTTCGAAAGTGACGAGCTGGCGCAATTCGTCCTCGAGAACTACGGCGTCTCGGCGGAACTGATCGCCGAGCGGGTCGAGACTTTCTCGGTCCAGGGCGAGCTGACGGCTGCCGCCGCCGATGAGCTGGGGCTTGCAGCCGGGACAAAGATCAGCTATCGGGCGGGCGACCAGCCCAATAACGCCCTGTCATTGAGCGTCCTGGAGCCGGGCGAGATTGCCGTTACGGCGGGCACGTCGGGAGTGGTTTATGGGGTAGGCAATAAGAAGAATTACGACCAGAAGTCGCGGGTGAACGTCTTTGTGCACGTCAATCATTCCAAAGACGACCCACGCTACGGCGTGCTGCTGTGCCTCAACGGCACCGGAATCCTCAATAGCTGGCTCAAGCACAATTTCGTCGGCGAAGGCCTGGACTATCCGCAGATGAACGAATTGGCGGCCAAGGTCCCGGTCGGCTCGGATGGCCTGGTGATACTGCCCTACGGCAACGGCGCCGAGAGGACCTTGGAGAATAGAAACATCGGCGCATCGGTCCACGGCTGGAACTTCAACGTCCACAAAAAAAACCACTTCCTGCGGGCCGCCCAGGAAGGAATCGTCTTCGCTCTCAATTACGGCCTCGGGATAATGCGCGATATGGGGATCGAGCTAAAAACCGTCAAGGCCGGCAATGCCAATATGTTCCTGAGCCCCCTGTTCGCCGAGGCCTTCGCAACCGTAACCGGCGCCAGCGTAGAACTATACAACACCGACGGCGCCCAGGGCGCCGCCAGAGGAGCAGGAATAGGAGCAGGAATCTACAAAGACCCCGCAGAGGCCTTCGTCGGCCTAAAGCCCGTCAAAACAATCGAGCCGAACGAGCAGTTAACAGCGGTATACGAAAAAGCGTATAATACCTGGGAGGATGTTTTGAAAACACAACTGTAATTCGGTTATTTCGGAGGTACGATATAATATCAGCCGGCCAACGGCGAAAACAAAAGAGGATAACAGCAAGAACAGCTGACTATTCCGAATGACAGTTCAGCGCGGCTGAATAATGGGAGACTGACAAAATGAAGCAACTCGACTCAAAAGAAGCTCTGAAAAAGAAACTCAGGATTGACAGTCTGAGGCAGTTGAATGAGGACAAGGTTCAAAGACGATTCATTCAGCTTGCGAAGAGTCAAAAAATATCACCTGAACTATTGAAGGAGGTACTGTCAACTGTTCCTAAACTATCTTCTGCTTTTGCCGCAGTTGTACGATCGATGGCAGATGTAGGTGTTTCTTTGGAAGTAACCAAGCAGAAACGTTGGGAATTTCTCCAGACAATAGCGCAATCTGGTAATTTTACGCCGGATCAGATATTGGAGGCTCTCAAGATTATTGCAGAATGCGATCAAAGAGAGAGCATTGACTGGAATAAGGTATTTGATAAGTCTCTGGATGTTGTGAAGGTTGTGAGTGTCGTAGCACTATGTGTAGTAGTAGCGGGCCTAAGCGGCAAAATACCGAGAAGAAACAATTGACCGGCGACGGTGGGGTTTGCGAAATTGAATAGGTAATAACCAGTTGAAAAGGAGTACCTAAGATGGCAGAGAAATCTTTGCACAGTATTTGCAGGTGGACTTTTAATCCCGGTAAGGGGGGGTTTGTGCCCGGTGATATGCGGCCTGAGTGGGGCGGGGCATTTGGGACGCCGGAGATGATAAAGTTGGTGGCGGATAAGGTCAAGCCGAGGCTCCCGGATAACGTTCTGTTGGGCATCGAGATGCACTATGACGCGGAAGTCGATGACGACAACGCCGCGGCGGTGGCCGATGCGCTCGTCGATAACAAGCTGTATCTCGCGATGATAACGCCGGGGGCGCACTGCCACTTTGCCTACGGCGGGGTTGCCTCGCTGGACCCGGACGAGAGAAAGGCGGCCGAGGACCTGGGCACGCGAACGGTCGATCTGGCCTACGGGGCCTTGAAGAAGACCTGGCATCCGGACGTGGCGCCGTCGCTTATTATCTGGAACGGCTCATTCGGCTATGATATTGCGACGGTCGGACTCAAGCAGATGTATCAGAATCTCAAGGAGAGCATCGCCGGGCTGTGCAAGTATGAGGCCAAGCAGGGCGGCGATATGTATATCTGCTTCGAGCCCAAGCCCAACGAAGGGCACCCGGCCATGCTGATCCCGACTGTGGCCAGCGCGCTGCTGTTCTGGCGGAGGATCGAGGAAGAGTTCGGCGTCTCGCGCGCGAAAAAGGGCGTGAATAAGGAGTTCGGCCATTCGGAGATGATCGGCCTCGACCACGTCTATGACA
>JAGMDR010000510.1 GCA_023128595.1 Planctomycetota bacterium
CGAAGATGAGGGAGAAGAAAAGGCATGATCGTCGAGTCACCATGAAACAAAAGCTCTTGCCGATAATCCTGGAGAAAAAATCATTTACTACAATAAGAGGTAGAGCCCCATAATATTGGCAAAGAACAATGTTGTATTCGGGCCTCAAACGGGCTTGCCAATATCGACTCTTGCAGTTCAGTCAGAGTTTTCTTACCAATCCTACGACAACAGCCTCGATTCGGCAGTTGTCCGAGTAAATTGGCTCATAACTATCGTTGGCAGGCTGCAATCGAGCTCGGCTCTTCTCTTTGTAGAATCTCTTGAGCGTCGCGTTTTCGTTATCCACGATAGCGATGACCAGTTGGCCATCGTTGGCAACACTGCCGCGCCGGCAAATCACATAATCGCCCTCGCAGATATCCTCGCCGACCATGCTATCACCTCTCACCTCAAGCGCAAATATGTCGTCACTACCTCCAAAACAGGAATCCAACGATAGATACTCAACGTTCTCCACAGCTTCCAAGGGCACACCAGCAGCCACCTTACCAGATAGCCGTATGCCTGTCGCTTCACCAGAATAGGGACCCGAACATTGGTCGGCAAGGTAGCTAAGCAGTTCTTGCGCCCTTGAAGTCAGTTTCAAAGAGCGAGCCCTGTTCGGATGGCACGAGAGCAAGCCTTTTCTTCGCAGTTCGGCGATATGTTCGAACACGGTGCTTCGGCTTATGTTTAATTCGGACGCCAATTCCGCTATCGTTGGGGAATAACATCGGCTCTCTTGAGAACAAGCGATCAGCCTCAGTAACTGTAGTTGGCGCGGGCTCAATTGTATTGTCGACTCTGTTGTTTGCAACCGCATTTGTCACTTCTTCCTTCTGACAAACAATACACTCACTGCGATAGTGAGCATTTCTCGAACGCACGGAAGGACTACTACGCTCCAACCCAAGTAGTATAACCACTATCTCAACCGTTGAGGTCAGCAATTTCACCAGACAATTTGACGGCCCGGAAGACTTGGATGGCCCTGGCTGCCAAGCGGTGACAAAGTCACCACCCGGTCCGAACTTACAGACGGGTCCACCATGTCTATTTGTCTCACGTGTCATCTCTTTTTTTTCGTCCTGCCCTTTGGCAAATGTGTAACAGGCATTCAACAGCAAGTGTTTCTATCGGCAAAGCAAGGGCAAATACCCAAACAAAAACCGAACAAAAATCCTTAACTCTTAAATCTTTCTGCGGCTTCTCATTTTCTTTCCTGTTAGCGGCAAGAATATGGGACTATGAATATGGCTGAGCGCCCAACAGGAAGCGACAATACGTGCCACCTCTCCCAAGTTCCCGGGAGTCAAAGAATTCGGCGAGGCCGTTTCACTGAAAGAAGAGTGGTACACCCTGAAGAATTTCGCCAAGGATCTGCACGTTATCCTTGTTCAGGACACTGAAGGAATGCACGGGGATTGTTATCAGCGGCCGCCGTTCCCGGCAACGTGGGCTCGCATGCACGGCAAAGGGTGGGTTTTTTACACGTCCTTTGGGCACCGCGACGATATCTGGACCAATCCCCGCGTCCAGGCAATTATCGTAGGAGGGCTGGCCTGGGCCATGGGTAATGTCGAGTTCGATGTAACGCCCAACATTGACAAGGTTACGCCCAAGGCTAGTAGTCTGTCAGGATTGAATCTGTAACCTGTCATTCCCGCGGAAGCGGGAATCCAGATTCTAAAAATGGATTCCGGATCAAAGCCTGCCCTGAGCGCAGCCGAATGGGTGCGGAATGACAACCTCTAAAATCAAATTTGACAGACTAATAGGGTGACCCGGCCTAAGGTACGTGGAGCGTGACTACCACCGGAGGTGAGACAGAAACCGCACAGTCGTTGTCGCTTGCCTTTGCTGTGATCGTATAGTTGCCCTCAAAAGGCACATCCGTGTCACCCCACCAGTACCATTGGTACCGCCAACCGCCCGGCCCCTCTGTGACTGAACAACCACGGGACCTTGACGAGCCGTTGCTCCTGTAGCTCATGGTCAATCTCACCGAAGCCGGCGTAGCTACCTCTGACCGCTACGCCGTTGATGAGCTGAAATGTTGCCATCTGGTCGCCGGGCATGACGCCTGCGCCCTGATCCGGCTTGTAGATGCCCTGGCAACCCGTATCTCGACGGGCTTTAGCATCGAATTGGCATCGGCAAGAGCATCTTGAAGGTAGTTGTGCGCATTTTCCCAGGATGACCCGTCGTTCGCGCCGATAGCGTCGGCGTCAACGTGGATGACTTGTCCCTCGGCTGCGGGCAGAATCGCCAGAATGAACACAGTAGTTCTCAGCAATATTTTTTGATTTGCACATTGGCTCATTTGTATCCCTCTCACAAAGAGGCTGCACGATATATTGGCACGCGAATTGCGCTTGACGGGGCCGGTGACTGCGGCTATTGTTGCAACAATTATCCGGATGGACTGGACACGCAGCCAGACTTGAAGCAAACGAAGGGATATATCGGGCTGCCGGACCACGGAAGTCGGATCGATTTTCGCTACATTAAAATCACGGGACTTTGAAACCGGAGTTTATAAGTAATTGTTCAAGCACATAAACTAATCGAAAGGGGTTATTGATGGAAAACAAGGCAAGGCCAAAGAAACGAGAGCTGTCGCGGCGCCGTTTCATCAAGACGTCAGGGGCGGCTGGCGCAGCGGCGCTCTTGTGGAGCACCGGACGAGTCTTTGCCGTAGGTTCCGACAAGATTCGCGTTGGGCTTATCGGCTGCGGCGGCCGAGGCACGCATGATACGACGAAATGCCTCAGCTCGACGGAGAACGTAGAGCTTGTCGCGATGGGCGACCTGTTCGAAGAGCGCTTGGACAGGTCACTAAGACGCTTTAAAGAAAAATTTCCTGAGAAAGCAAAAGTGACCGAAGATACCTGCTTTGTTGGTTGGGACGCCTACAAGAAGGTGGTTGCGTTGGATGATGTGGATTTGGTGATACTGACGGAACCGCCACACTTTC
>JAGMDR010000511.1 GCA_023128595.1 Planctomycetota bacterium
TAAGGAATGGAGGTTCCAGCTTTTCTATTGGGACTATTGCATCGGCGTGGTTCTTTTTACATTGATCCTGGCCCTTACGATGGGCAGTATGGGGTCGGCAGGGCGAAGCTTTTTTGCAGACCTTGGCCAGGCAAGTGCTAAATACCTGGGATTCGCATTTCTTGGCGGAGTGATATTCAACATAGCCAACATACTTCTTGTTGCAGCTATCGACATTGCGGGCCTGGCCGTAGCCTTTCCAATAGGAATAGGCTTGGCCCTCGCCATTGGGGTAATCACGACGTATCGCGTGGATCCGTCAGGCAATGCTTCAATTCTGTTTTTGGGCGTCGCTGGTGTAGCGGTCGCCATCATACTCGATGCGCTTGCCTACAAAAAGCTGCCTTCAAAAGGGCAAAAGACAACGTCAAAGGGCATTGTGCTATCTGTGTTATGTGGCGTGCTAATGGGCTTTTTCTACCGCTGGGTCGCGGATTCGATGCCGGCTAACCTTGCAGACCTTGGTCTGGCAAGTGAAGCCGGGAAGCTGACACCCTATACGGCGCTGGTGCTTTTTTCTCTTGGTCTTTTTGCCTCCAACTTTGTGTTCAATACAATCGTGATGGCCAAGCCGTTTGTTGGTGAGCCGGTGCCGTTTGGCGATTATTTCAAGAAAGGCAATCCCCGGCTGCACCTGGTCGGCATCGTCGGAGGGATTATCTGGAGTGTTGGAATGTCGTTCAGCATTCTTGCTGGAGACTCTGCCGGATATGCAATTTCCTATGGTTTGGGACAAGGCGCGACAATGATAGCTGCGCTCTGGGGCGTGTTTATCTGGAAGGAGTTCATATCGGCACCAGCCGGTACAAACAGATTGCTCGCTCTTATGTTTGCATTTTACATAGTTGGCCTGACCCTGATTATCACAGCAAGACTTGCATAACAAATAAGGTGGGTGGAGCTTTATATAGCTCGTGACATTATAGGCACAGCCTCAGACAAGGAAACTCCTGTTGACCTTATCACAGCGGAAACCCTTAAATGACACCTGCGACGAACAAGACACTGCTGACGGCATCCGGCATAAACAAGACATTTCCGGGAGTGCAGGCGCTTTCTGACGTGCAGTTCGATCTGAAAGAAGGCGAGGTCCATGCTCTGGTGGGAGAGAACGGGGCCGGCAAAAGTACGCTGGTCTGCATCATAGCCGGTGTGGAGAGGTCGGACTCGGGCCAGATGCACGTTTATGGGCAGCCCTATCAGCCGCAGGGCAGAGCAGATGCCGAAAGGCACGGCATCCGGATGGTAATGCAGGAGCTTCATCTGATAGCTAATCTGACCGTTGCGGAGAACATCTTCATCGAGAGACTTCCCAGCAGATTTGGGTTCATAGACTATCAGAAGCTGAACCGCGCTGCACGAGAAATCATGCAGGAGGTCGGGCTTGGTGATATTGACCCCTCTGTACCGGTAAGGTCGCTTGGAGTTGGGCAGCAGCAGATGGTCGAGATAGCAGCGGGGCTGTCGCAAAGCTGCCGGATACTTGCGCTGGATGAGCCAACCGCCTCGCTTACAGATAAAGAGATAGAGCTTCTTTTTGGCCAGATCGAGAAACTTAAGGCTCAGGGCGTCGGCATCATCTATATCTCCCACCGCATCGAAGAGGTCATTCACATCGCCGACCGTGTCACTGTGCTGCGAGACGGAAAGGTCGTCTCAACTCGGCCGACGAGCCAGCTAAAAATCACCGACATCATTCGTATGATGGTGGGCCGTGACTTGCAGCATGAGCATCTTCGAGGCGCTGGGGAAGTGGGTAAGGTGGCTCTTTGTGTAGAGGGGCTTACTCTCGGTGATAAGGTCAAAGATGTCAGTTTCGAGGTTTGCCGGGGTGAGATACTTGGCTTCGCGGGATTAATGGGTTCGGGCCGCACCGAGACGATGCGTGCGTTATTCGGGGCAGACCACGCTGAAGCCGGGCAAATCTATCTTCATGGGTCAAGTGCGCCGGCAAAAATCCGCAATCCCCACGATGCGGTTCGCAACGCTATGGCATTTCTCACCGAGGATCGCAAGGGACAGGGCCTGCTGCCGGCACTGGCTGTCCGCGAGAATATCTCGCTGGCCAGACTGCGGGATTTGTGCCGATTCGGCTTTATAAATACGTCCGAGGAGCGAGCCGTGGCCAGGCAGTATATCGATGCCCTATCAGTGCGGTGTGCGTCCACTGAGCAGACGGTCAGTGAGCTAAGCGGCGGCAACCAACAGAAGGTCGTCATCGCGAAGTGGATATTCAGGGACTCGGATATTCTCATATTCGATGAGCCGACGCGAGGCATTGACGTGGGGGCCAAGTTCGAGATATACCATAAGCTGGCAGACCTGGCGGAAAAAGGAAAGGCGATAATCTTCGTTTCATCGGACTTAAAGGAGCTTATGGCCGTCTGTGACCGAATCGCGGTGATGTCAGCGGGCCGCCTTGTGGCAACATTCAGCCGGGATGAGTGGAGCCAGGAAAAGATTATGTCGGCTGCATTCAGTGAGTATGTCACGGGCTAAGTGCCTATCCGAATAACTTCTGGCAATTACTTGTCATTCCTTCGGCAAGCTCAGGACACCGTCTGAGGCGAAGCCGAAGAATCTGGCCACTGCAGGGATTACAGCATGTTCGTGCAAGGGTTTGCTATGGCCAGATGCTTCGCGTTGCTCAGCATGACAAAGGCTGAGGCGTTATTCGGATAGGCTCTAAGGCTTTTTCAAAATCTTGCACTTTTGGCGGCACAGTAACCACCTTCGGCAGGTCCCCCGGAGGGTTCTCCAATTTCTCCCGCCCACTTTTACGCGACTTAGATTTACTGCTCATCCTTTCGCCTCGTGCATCACCGGCGAGCAATAATACATATCTGTCCTCAGCCATATCCAATTTCCGGGATGCTACACCAGCCCTACACAATAGGCAAAATCCCTTTGCCCGTCAACCCTCCCGACTGGCCAACCAGTGCCTAGTAGTGTGTCAAATTCGAAGTTGTGGGCAAGAACCCCACGTGAAACGTGGGGCTAAATATTTAGTCCGCC
>JAGMDR010000512.1 GCA_023128595.1 Planctomycetota bacterium
GCATCCCCCATCGCCGAATCGCCGACCGTCCCGCCCCAGACCGGGGCGACAAGCGAGCCGACGTTAAAACCGTACCCCTGAATAAGGTCGGCGATTTTCTTCAGTTCGTCTTCGCTGGCGTTAGGGTCGGTGTGCGGCAGGAAAAGGAAGTAGTCAATCCCGTCAAACTTCTGGCCGTTTACCTCCGCGCCGGCGGTCAATTCGAGCATCCGTTCGAGACTGATTGGTGGTTCCTGGCCCGGTTCATTTCCTTTGCCGACCAGCCCGGGCCACATGGCGTTGTGAAGTCTGGGGAGGGTATCCGAACTCATCTTTAGCTCCTTTCCAGTTGAGTAGCGTTCATGATAGTTATTGCCTTGCCTTGGCGTGGGCCAGTTCTGACCGGGTCGTCCACATAGGGCCCGGTGGTATACGCCCATGACCCAATTGATATCTTTTTCATAATTCACCTCTTAACTTGAAATTAGCTCCTTTTTATCTTGCCCTAAACGGCGTCATTTACGTCCATGACGCCGCCCCATTATCTAACACGACTGCTTGGGGATTTCGAGGTATTCTCAAAATAGACGGGGCCACCCCATTTGCCCGTCACGACGATATCAAGGTCCCCATCAGCATCAAGGTCCACTACTGGGATATTCAAGCCGGACCCAATACCCTCACCGTGGGAAATAACGTGTTTGACCCACTTGACACCGGCATCACGTTTCAACTCGTACCAGTAAACGCCAAGTGGAGCGTCGGGATCGGGGTCATTCCCATTGTGAGCATAAAACCGCTTGCCCGTGACAAAGTCCAGATCGCCATCACCATCCAGATCAGCTAACGTGATGCTGTGAGCCTGCGACCATGACTTGTCAATGACGTGCTGTTTCCACGAGATTCTTGATCCCTCTTTGACCTGCTTATACCAAAATATGCCGTGGCGATGGGCGGAACTGGTCACGATGTCATTCAGCCCATCCGCGTCAACATCATAGACACATATCTGCGGCGTATGCTCGGCCTGGCCTTCAGTGAGACTGCCAACCGCCAAAGCGTGTTCCCTCCACTTGCCTTTGCGCGGGTCCACCGGCGCCTCGTACCAGGCATCCGGCCGCACAATGTCAGGACGCCCATCACCGTTGATATCTCCAACGCCGCCGCCAAACGGTCTTTGCTTCTCGCAGACACTATGCTTGATCAACCCGCGCTTAACGTCGTTCTTTATGCCTATCTCGTACCATTTGGTGTCTTGGGTGTGGGCCAAAATCTCCCGCTCTTTGCCGTCACCATCAATATCGCATAGGTCTGCCAATTCGTAGTTACCGTTCTTCTCAGCGATCGTCAAAGGCCATTGGCCACCATCAGGTCCGGTATTGCGGTACCAGTCGATCTGTTTACTGAACCAGCTACAAGTCACAACGTCCAGAAACCCGTCTCCATCAACATCAACAGGCAGATTCGCAAAATCGTCGTGATAGCCCTTGCCCTTCTCATCAACGACATGTTGCTTGCCGCCTGCGTCGAGCTTGTCTTTTAGGGATCGGAATCTGTGAGGTTTCCAACTCGGCGCCTCATACCAATAAGACCCGGCGATGATGTCCAGCTTGCCGTCATTGTTGAAATCGCCCACGCCGCACACCTCGCTGCGGAATCGGCCAATACGGTGAGCCACAAATGTCACGGGCCCTGCTGCTGTATGCCCTTGCGATTGTGGCTGTCTTCTTGCTTTCTCGCCTGCAGCACACGATGCCAACACACCTCCTGCCATAAGCACAGCCAGGCGCAGGTAAAAGAAACGTCCTGTGCAGCAATGTTTAGTCATGATCTATCCTTCTTCATAAGTCCTGCCCGGATTATCACAGGCGCCAGGGCGGGCGCATCGCCCCGGTGAGCATCCTGTCCGCCTGCGGGTCATCAACGAAACGTTCCGCTTCCGGATTCCATCTCACCTTTCTGCCCAACCGTAAGCAGATGTTGGCGACATGGCATGTTGTTGTCGAGCGATGAGTAATTTCAGCCGGAGCAATAGGCCATCCACGCGTTTTTTCACAATCCAGAAAATTGCGATGGTGCCCCACCCAGTTTGCCGCATCTACTGCTGCGGTGCTGCACTTAAAGAACTGTCTTGGCGAAAGCTTCCTCACTGGGCCAGCCTCCTTACAGCCTCGGTGTATCGTCTTGCCTAATACGCAAAGGTTGCCACAACTTGCGGGAACTAAAAGCCATTCGCGTAGCGGGTAATATAACCACCACGCTGCCCACTGTCAAACATGATTTTCAGCACGAAAACATGCCTGACAACCAACATTAGCCAATAATGACCTCGTCCAAAGGTCGCTTGGGCACGTGGTGTAGGCCTTTATCATCACGCCAGTATTTGATATCTCCCGTGGGCTCAGCCGTCTCAACTACCACTTCTTCTTTGGGCTTGCCCAGAGCTAAGACAAGGAGTATCTCATAGCGCGATAGAATATCCAATGCCTTGCGGAGTTTCTCTCGTTGCACGGTGCCGATAATACAGCCACCTAAACCTTTCTCGGTTGCACCTAAAAGAATGCTCTGAGCCGCTATTCCATGGTCACAGCCGAAGGATTTACTTATCTCAGTGTCACCGAGTATGATGATGTATGCAGATGGCCTTTCGCCTTCATCCGGACCGGCCCAGTCCTTTAGATAACCAGCCCAGGCAAGGTGCGGAAAAACCTGAGCGTTCGTTTCGGGTTCATAAGAAAGGATGTACTTGAGCGGCTGCAGATTCGCCGCTGACGGAGAGAGCCTCGCAAGATCAACAAGCTCCCTGAGCACCTGGCCTTCTATCCCGTCTTCCTGACTGAATCGCCGATAGCTCCTATTCTTTAATATTAGCTCTTTTATCATTCTGACATCCTCTGCTGAAACAGCCGCACATCCATGACTACTGGGTCCGATTTTGTCATCTTATTATAAAATTGGGTTACTACTACCCGCGAATCGTCACGTCCAGCATCTGATTCTCAGAGAGGACCAACTTTCTTCCAAATTTGATTTCAACCCGACCGTCTTTGAGCGTGTGCTTGCTCCTGACAGGCTTGCCGCCGACTGTCACCTCGACTGTCAGACGCCGGAAATTGTCAGGAACGGCAAAGGCAAGAGATTTTAGACCCAGGCGACCCCAGCGCAGCTCGATCTGCTCACGCTGGATTCGGCCCTGGCGCTTCTGTGAAAATGCTCCCCAACCTTCGGCGGCCGTGAAGGCGGCCCGGAAATTCTCGGGCGTTATCCTCGGCGCAAAACCCAGGTGTCCCTTCGGGCCGTGGTACTCATAGCCTGCAAGAGCCGTATAGACACCCCAGCTTGCCATCGCCCGTGCATAGTGGTCGCCGCACTCGACCTCATTAAAAGGATTGTGCTTAGCCGGATCATAGCGATCGTGGATGCCGCGGCAGATCGCCAGAGCCTCCGTGAGCATGCCTTCGGCGACCATATTGCCCGCCACCTGATATTCGATGCCGGTCCAGATTTCATTCTTGTAGCGAACGCCGTCCGGGATGTATGGGGTCTTTGGCCAGGTGCAGGTGAACAGGCCAGGCTCACTGGCTCGGGCAAACCAACGCTCCGGCTTGTGCGTGGCGTTATAAGGCCCGATGTCCGGTGCCCAGTTGTATTTCCACACAGACTGCAGCGCTTTCTTGACTTTTTCCGGCGGATATGTGTAGCCGAGCCCGAGTTGATGTGCCCAGCCCTGGCCAAAAAGCTGATCCGACAGGCACCCTTTTGCGTACTGGTGCTTTGGATGCTTCTTCAGATCGACAAGCTGAATGAAGTACTCACCGTTCCACAGGCGGTCAACCGTCAGCTTGCTGCCACTTTCGAATATCTTTCGGCAGCGTTCGGCGAACTCGTCATCGTCCATCTCTTTGGCCATCTCCTCCCCGGCCCGCAGAGCAGCTAAATAAAGCGACCCTACGAAGGTGTTAGGCCCCTCGAAATTGATGTCATACGTATTGTGCTGGCTGTTCTCAATAAGCCCATCGTCGTTGCCGTCCTGTTTCATGGAGAACTCAAGCGCCTTCTTAATACGCGGCCAGTTCCGCTTCAGGAAAGTGTTGTCGGCAGAAGCCTGATGCTCACGGTAGGCCTTCAATACGGTGCCGCACTGTCCATCGGCGGCATAAGCCCGATTGCTCCGGAAGCCGACAAGCCCACTGTTCTCGTCAAACCCCTCGCCGAAGTCCTGCATTTGCCTGGCGCTGCGCTCAAGCTCCGGAAACAGCCGAGCCGGGGCGTGAGCATAGTTCCACACATGCGTACAAGTGCCCGCACAAGAGCCGACACCTTCCCACGCCCAAAAGCGACCATTCTTCCACCACTGGCACGTCCCCGTCGCCAGGTTACAGACAGTGGAGTGCAGCCGGAAAAGTAGCCAACGCGGAAGTGTGCTGTCTTCGTAGAACGTCTTGTACCACTTGGATGTATTGCCAGCAAGTCGCTCGTAGTCATCGAGGACATAATGAGCGACCTCGGCGGCGCTATCGAAGCGGTTGGCGTACTCATGGCCCTGCTGGTGATTCGGGAAGAACCAAGCCAGAGCAAAGATAAAGCCGCACTTAGCACCCGGCGCTAACTCCACGGGGTGGGCAACCAGCGCTGTGCTTCGTTTCTCGGTGACAGGAAAAGCAATATTTGTTTCGGCGTTAAGGTTTGTAGCCCAACCTGGCAGAGAAGCAAGAAGCTGGCGAACATCCTGGCGCGGAGCTGCCTCTTTCGCAAGGGCCAATACGAGCGAGCCATAATCCGGCAGTAGGTCAACCGGCCCCACCAGGCCTGTCTGTGGCTCATCCGACAGCTCAATCTGGTCGATGTTGATGTGTCCCCAGCCGCCAGAATGTTGGTCCACGATCTGGATATGCGCGGTTTTGCCTTCGAATTCCCGGACGTTCCAGAAATACCATTCGAGCTTTTCATTGTTCTTGCCGGTTGCAGTCCTAACGACTTTGCCGTCAACAAGCAGATTAATGCACGTTTGCCCGGCGTGACCACCACCGCCGATGAGGAAGTTGATGAACTTACGCGAGACGGCAAAGCTGGGCGAAGTCAGTGTGCCGTGAGGTCCATCGCCACCCAAATAAGTATTGACCAGGCCCTTTGCAACAAAGCCGCTCACCGGTTGCTGATTTGATATCGCACCTCTGGCGGGTGCTTTGCCAAAAGCCTTTCCCGTCGCCTTCCAGTCGCCGTAATCGGCACCTTCAAAGTCTGCTAAGACTATTTTAGACCGCGGCAGCTTTGCTCCTTCCGGCATTGGCGCCTTCTCGGCGGTGTGCAGAATCAACGTCCGGCCCTTCTCGTTGACGATACGGCTTCGCCGAAGGGCATGAACTGCTTTTGCCGAATGGATGCAAACAGCGTTCTCGAGCCATCCCAAGATGCTGACAGCGAGCTTCCGGCTTGATACATTCTCGACGCTAATATGAAATAGTGTCACAGGCAAGGCTGAATCCTTGGCGTTTAGTGGGATAAACGGAGACGAGGCCGTCAGCGCAACCTTTACAGGGAACCCATCTTCGCGGTAGCGAACGATACCGATAGGGTACTCGCCGGCGAACTCGACCGTCCCAAAATCCCGGTTCAACGGCTTCGTAAGCGTCCTGCCGTCTTTTTCCACGACGACTGCAAAACCGGACTCCACGGGTGACTCAGGCCTGTAGGTGCGGTAACAAGTCGCCCCATAGCCGGTGAAGACGTGCTTGTTAAAGATCCACCAGAGCCCCAGTGTCCCATCGCCGCGCAGGTAGAGCTGTCCGGCTGCGATACCACCGACCGGCATACCGATTGTATCGAGGTCTTTGCCAGTCCAGACCTCACGTGTACCTCGCTCGAAAAGACTGCTGACGTAATCACGCGAGAGTTCCTTATCCACCGGAATCACGTGTCCCGGCCGGACCTCTGCGTCTTTCGCCATACTAAGAGATGTCGCCGCAACGCCACAGACCACCAGTGCCATTAAAACTGTCCAAGATCTCTTCATCTTTCATTCCCTTCAATTGTATTAGTGAGATTGCTCGATTTCATAACGCCCTTACCGTTTGCCGGTCGTATGTTGGACCTTGATAGCCATCAACGTAGGTTCCACGATGTGCAAGTTATTTAGGAGAGGCTCAGTGTACTTGATGTCCCCGAACTCAGCCTCATTGAAATGGTGCTGCTTGCCTACGTGGTTATTCCAGTCCACCCCCTCCGTCAAAAAACCATGCTCGCCGTGATGATGCCTGGCGATAGCCCGCAGTATGGTCAGCCCGTCCCGAAGATACGCCTTGTTATCGGTATCGATATAAGCCTCAATATATGCCAGTGCCGCCTCGGCGTTCTCCCAAAGGTAAGCCGTATCCCAGCTCTTCTCCATATACAGCAGTCCTTTGGTCTGCACGCCGTTTCGGTCATCTTTCATCTTAAACTGCTCCAGACCCCCAAGGCATTTTTCATAGGCAAAATCACTGATTGTCTTCTCACCGAGTAGCTTGGCCGCCTCTCGCAGAA
>JAGMDR010000513.1 GCA_023128595.1 Planctomycetota bacterium
CGGTACATTTTTTATCTTTACGGCGGGACACCTTTAATCCTCCTAATATTGTTACCATTCCCCTTTCCTGCCAAACCTTGCTTCTGTGTTCTTAGCGAACTTATCACACGCTGTGTCAATAGCCCGAAGTGTTTCCTCTATCGACATATCGGATACGTTACGAGCGGCAGCAATCATTGTCTGTCGCTCATTGGAATCCATAAAGAGAGCGGCCTTTAGCAGGCGCACCTGGTCTTCTTCCGGAATAACCAGGAATCCGTGCTTGTCTGCATGGATTAATTGCCCCGGCTTGACGGAGCGCCCGAACACATCCACCTGACAATTCCATCGAACCGGATGGTTGTATGCGTGTCCGACGCAGAGCCGACGGGCAATGGCCTTATACCCCACATTCCGCATCTCATCCAAATCCCTGATTGCACCATCGGTGATTGTCCCCACACACCCCAGGGCCTTGTGAATATTGCTGTTTACTTCGCCCCAGAAGGAACCGAAGGTTCTTGGCTTGTCCAAATCCTGGACCACAACGATTTTTGGACCGGGTATCGATGCCACATACCACCGATACTCGCGCCAGGCCTTTGGATTTCGTCGAGGATGCTCCTTATTGCTTGGTTCAACGACCACTGTCACTGCGAATCCGACCATAGGACCCAGCTCAGGCATGAAATCTCGGCATTCTTCCCGATTGAAGGCGTCTTTACCTGCATCCAGTTTAGTAATCTGCTCCCAGCCGTTATAGATAGTCGGAGTATTCCAGCTCTTCAACTCGGCCAACTCCGCCTCGGATAATGGCTCTTGGTTTTTGTTTTCCATATCCTTACCAACCTCAATTCACTATCGAGCCTTCAACACCGCCTTGGCCTCGGATGTGCCGATGTCCCTAAGCGCCCGGGCTGCGAAATCGCCGGTGGCCCGGCGTTCGTCCTGAAGCGCTTTGATCAACGGCTTGACGGCCGGGGCCAACACGGTCTTATCTTTAGCTCTCGAAGCAATACGCCCCAGCGCCTCGGCACACTCCTCGCGCACCTCGGCCTCCTCATCGCCCAGCCCCTTCACCAACGCCTCGACAGCGGATTTGACCGCCGGGCCATCCTTAATTCGAGATGCTATAACGCCCAGCGCCTCGGCCGACTCGTCACGCACGTCCGTATCGTCGTCACTCATCGCTTTGGCCAAAGGCACAATCGCACCAAGCAGCACGTTTTCGTTTGTCACTCGCAGGGCGATTTTAGCCAATTCGTCCGCGGCCGTTGAGCGAACCGATGCATTCGCGTCCTTCAACTGGGCGATGTAGCCGGGGATCTGCTCTTGGGCGGATTGCGAGCGTCTTGCCTGCTCGGTCAGTTTCTTCTGCTTATGAGCTTCCTGAGCAATCCGCTGCTTTGTGAGTATCTCTTCGACAATTTTCTCAACGGCCTCTTTCGAATCCGCAATCGGCACAGCCGCCTGCTCGGGCGCGTTGAAATTGAATGAATACAGCTTCGCATTTTTCAACTCGTACCTTAGCCGAACATCCTTGCCCTTGAGATTTTCCAACGAAAACCCATCCAGCCACTTTACCTCGGTATCCGTAACGGTTTTCTTCACGAGTTTACTTTGAGCCAATTTCCTGTTCTCTTTGTCGAGAATTGTGACTTTAGCGAATCCCTTTTTCCCAACATCAACGCAAAGCTGGAGTTCGTTGTCGGTACAAACAACGGGCGTAGTTGTAATTGACGCCGGTTTGTTCCCGTCGATCTGCTCGTAGCCGGCCCAGCCGTCAGGGCGGAGTGTGCCTAAAGCCAGGTAGCCCTTGCGCCAGTCGAAAAAGTACCAGTCGCAGGCTCCGTAATAGATTCGGATCTCATCCTCTAAGAAAATCGGAGCTGAAGCGAAGATGGTTCCCCAGTCGTAAGGCATGGTTCCATACTTTTCCGCTCCCCCCGCGCTGTGTGCAATAAATGGTGTGCCTGCTTGTATACGGTGCCATTCAACAGTATCTGGGCTCCAGGCAAGCTCAACATGCTGCTTTACATGATAGTTGGAATCTTTCGGAAACTCCATAATTCCCAATAATCCGATATAGACACCTCCGGTCGGAAATACCACCATATCGTGTGTCTGCTCGCGGCGTTCTGGGCCGCGCAAAACCACCTCAGCTTTTGTCCAATTCACAAAGTCAGGCGATTCGGTCCGCCCCACCAAGCGAATGTTGTCCCTCGTTTTCAAGCGCGTAATGCCCACATACTTGCACAACATCGGGTTCCAGAAGGCGTTGTTATGAGTGTCACCCGGGGCGTCGATCTCGCGGCACAAAATCGGGCTTGCCCAGTGCACGCCATCGGGGGAAAATGCCACCGCCATCTTCTCGGCCCGGAAGAACATCTTATAACGCTTAGCCAAATCGCTTTCATGCAGGTCCTTGAACACGCCCGCGCCGTGTGGACCGCGAAACATGCCGCGCATCTCCTGGCCGCGCATCTGGATGTTGTTCTTCTTGTTGCCGCCGAACTCAACCAGACCAAGCTCCGGCTTCTGCCAATGGATGCCGTCCTTTGAGACGGCGTAGCAGACGCCCATTTCCCGGCCGCGGGGCCTGGAACTCATGTAATTCTGAGACTCGGGATTTCGCTTTTCGGGCGGCGTGCTGGTCGTTCTCTCGTCGATGATAAACGGGCTGTACCAGCACTTGTAGGTTTTGTCTTGTTCGTCATAGATGACGTTGCAGTAGACGTTATCGAAACGCGGTTCCCAGGGCTTGTCTTCCTTGAATAGCGGATTCCGCCTGTCTTTTTGTACTGCGCCGACAGTTAGGATCGCATTTTCAGTATCTTCTATAATACGACTGTCAAGCAAAAGGTACCTGTTACGCTTGGGGCCGTCATTATTTTTCTCGATGGCCCCGTTTGCCCCGGTGACCCAGAGGTTCGTTGCGAGCATAGCTATGACTGTTATAGTCAATCCAATGTTTATTTTTACATCTATCTGGGTCATTAAGACAACCTCCTGTTTCTTGAAGCTGAAAGAATAAACCGGCATGTCCCCATGAGTTATTCTTTCCTTAATCCAAAATGTTTTTCAATCTAAACAAAACACCTTATAGAAGCACTTTAGAAGCTCCAGGACTATCTTTATCACTTAAGTGACCTGCCTCCAGTTGTTCGACCGGTCCGCCTGGATCGGAGAGGCGATCACGGATGGAAACTGAATGAATAAAGTTTCGCATTCTTTAGTTCGAATTCTACCCGAATCGCTTTGCCGCCGACAGTC
>JAGMDR010000514.1 GCA_023128595.1 Planctomycetota bacterium
CGGCACGCCCTTCGCCCAGGCCCGCGTCCACGACTTCAGCTCAAAGTACCACCTGCAGCAGCGCACCTTCGCGGACATCTATTACGGCGGTCCGCTGCCCGCTGACGAGGTCGATGCCACCGCCCTTATCACCGACCACTTGGAGGCCCTCCGCCTCGCCTACAAGGACTTAGCGATAAGCGGCCTGTTCGTCCTCGATCGACTCTGGGCCGGAGACGGCGCCGGCACTCCTGCCTTTCTTATCGGGGACGGCATCGAGGGTATTACCGGACGGGGCTATTCACTATCAGCCCGGACCGGGGACGCCAACGTATATCCGGAAATTGTCCAAATCGGCTACCTGCCCGGTGAGCAGAGAATGCAGTTAATAACCCGCGACCTGCGTCTTGCCGAGGTGGCTGTATGATACAAAACCGAGATATGAAATTGAGATTGAGGGACAATAAGATGAGCGAAGAAGAAGTCATTCATTGCGTTGGCAACTATTTTAGGGCGGCGTGCGATGGTAAGGACCATGACTGGATATTCGCATTGATTCCCTTTATTGATGCGGATCCGAGTCGGCGATGTAAGAAATGCGAACGCGAATATCCAAATATCTTTCCGCGAAAGGGATAAAGCAAATGCCGAGACGAGATTAGATGAGTGCAGTTATAACCATTACGTTCATCGTCCCCGCCGGCTACGCCGAGGGTGATTACGCCCATCTCCACGGCAACGGCGGCTCCGGCTCAATCGACTGGGAGACGCCCTTGTCCGCCGAGCTCTACGACCTGTTCGCAGGCGGGGCCGGTATCTACGGCTGGGGCCTGGCGCCCTGGGGTGAGTTTCGCTGGGGCCATGCCCATTCGATGCGGACGCCCAGCTGGGGCGCCTTACCCTGGGCTCTATTCCCCTGGGGCCACGGGACGAGCGTTATCGAAGCCAAGCACACCCTCGATTCCTGCGGTGATCATCTCTTCGCGCTCGCCTGCTACGATCGGGCAGGCAACATTCACCAGGGCTCCGCCCATGAGATCTCCGTCCCGGTCCATATCGCCCCGCCCGCCCCAACCGGCCTGATACAGAGCAGTTACAACAAACAAACCGACGTCCTCGTCTTGGACACCCGTTAAAGGAGCTTGTCTATGGGATTTCCCGGTAATGTACACAACATAATCTCGCACGCCCCCGAGATCGCATCGGCCCTGCGGGCGGGCGGGATGACTCACCTATCTATATGAACAAACAGAATCACAATAAGATAATCTTAGATTTGTTTGCTGGGACCGGGGCCTGGTCGAGAGACTATATGAAGGCTGGTTATGATGTACACCTGGTTACGTTGCCGGACTTTAATGTGCGGACTTATGAGCCGCCGCCCAATGTGTATGGCATACTTGCGGCGCCGGAATGTAGAGAGTTCAGCCTGGCAAAAGGCTCGCGCCCGAGGGATTTTGCCGCCGGTTTGGAGCTGGTCGAGGCGGCCGAGCGGATAATCAGGCGATGTCGATTGGCCGGGCCACTGCAGTTCTGGTGCATGGAAAATCCTGTGGGATTCCTTCGACAATTTCTCGGCAAGCCGCCACTCACCGTTCATTACTGGTGGTATGGCGATTGTATCGACAAGCCTACGGACCTCTGGGGATATTTTAATTTTCCCAAGCGTATCTATAAAGATCCGCCAGCGCTACTACCAAACTGGAATAAAATCAAAGCTCTCAAAGGTGTGCAAAATCAAAGCCGTGCTACGGTGCGTGCGACAACGCCCCCCGGCTTCGCACAAGCATTTTTTAAGGCTAATACATAGCGTAACTATAACCCAGCCCCTCGAGGCTGACCGCTGGTGGCTTAGCAAATAGCGTGCCAACCGGCCTATACGTACATAGAATTGCACTACCCGGGTGCCGCCGGGGCACTGATTTTCGGTGAAAACCACCCTAAATCGCACGGTTGGTTTTTGCCCCTACCTATATTTGTTCACAACTTACTTAACAATCCCCTTTGTTATGGCCGATGTGAATGTCCGATGTCCGATTGAAATGTCCGCAAAACACGCCGATGTCACCACACCCCATTGTGCGTATTAAACCCTCTCGTGGCAGTTTAAACACACCTTAAACACTTTTCCTCTTTGTAAAAGATAATCGATATAACCCCCCTAAAGCCCCCAGCGCCACGCGCACTTCCCAAATAGGAACTTGCAATATCTCACCGCACAGGGTTACACAATCCCTCTTTTAAACCCACAGACCCACCTTTTCCCGTTTAACTCCGGCCATTCCCACTAATCGGACATATTATCCATATACGGCCGCCGTTTACAGCCGCCGAGGGGTCTTCTATTCGATGAAGATGGCTGAGTACCAGTTCTGCTGCTCGTCCTCGTCTTTGAGGGTTTCCAGGGGCAGGCCAAGGCGATGGACCGTTTCGAATACGTCTATTCCGACGCTTTGAAGGGCTGGGCGCGCCTTTTTCGGGTTGACGCAATCGTCGCTGCGATGTCCGGCACATTCGCGGCAGAGGGCGCAGTCGCTCAGTGAAAAGGCGAAATAGTAGCCCTTGATGAAGGCCTGCCTTTCAATTTCGAAGGAGATGTTCTGGGAGAGCTTTTTGTCTTTGGAATGGACGATAATTCCACAGGAGTACTTCTCGAATACCTTTTGGTATTCCCAGGGCTTGAGCGAGCCGGGCCTTGAGGGGTAGGTGTTGCCCTTTCCCCAGTCGCTGCAACCGAACATGCACTTCAATATGGTGCGCGGGTCGAAGACGATGTCATCTATTTTGAAAGGCACCGCGTGGTCGGCGCCGAGCTTTGTGGCCAGGTCGATGAGGTACTCTGCATCTTTTTTCGGGTCCTTTTGCATAATGTGCCGGCATTATAACGGAACGGTGGGGTAAAGACAACATGCTGAAAAAGCGGGATGTGGTCTTGTCAGAGGTGGGGTTTGTGGTTTATTATGCGGGTATGGAAAATGATCGATTTGATTTGACCGGAAGAAGGGCGTTGGTGACGGGGGGCGGCAGGGGTATTGGGTTTGCGATAGCAAAGGGGCTGGCGGAACAGGGGGCGGAGGTTGCGATAGTTGCTCGGACGGCCGAGCAGCTTGAGGAGGCGTGCGGGCAGATTGAGGCGGATACGTCTCGCAAGGCGTGCAGCTTTTCATTTGACCTTGCGGATATAGAGGGGATAGAAGGGCTTTTCGCGGATGTGGTTAAGAAGGTCGGGGGGGTGGATATTCTTGTCAATTGTGCGGGGACGGCGGTGCGGGGGGCGTCCGAAGATATCGAGATGGCGGATTGGGAACACGTCCAGAATGTGAATTTGAAATCCGTACTTGTTTTGTCGCAGATGTTCTGCCGCCATCGCAAGGCGGCCGGGGGAGGGGGCAGGATCATTAATATCGGGTCGCTGATGTGTAGCGGCGCCCGGCCGACGACCGCGGCGTACGCCGCGAGCAAGGGCGGGCTGCTTGCACTGACCAGGACGTTGGCGGTGGAGTGGGCGAAGTACGGTATTACCATCAACGCAATCGGCCCGGGCTATATCGCAACGGACCTTACGGTGCCGCTGCAGGCCGATAAAGAGTTCAATAAGTGGGTGCTCTCAAAAACTCCTCTTGAGCGGTGGGGTCGGCCCGAGGACCTTGTGGGCACGGCGGTCCTGCTTGCATCAAAGGCCGGCGAGTTTATTACCGGGCAAATCGTGTACGTCGACGGCGGGTGGCTCGCGCTGCTCTGAGAGGCGGACTGGGCTTGTTGGTCGCGCCGCAAGTGGCGAGTCCCACATGCTGCGACAGTGTGGGTGGGTGGAGGTCCTTCTGTCTTGATCTGGGCGATATGAAGTCTTCGACTTGAAAGGAGCAAATCAATAATGATAGGGCGAAAGAGGGTATTCGGCACGGCTGTTTTTCTTGGGGCTGTAGTATTATCCATTGGTCTTTTCGTACTGAGTCCTTCGGGGACAAGTGGTGCGAACGCGGGGTCGTGGGCACAGGTGGCGGACATATTGTCGCGGATAGAGGTGCCGAAGTTTGCTGAGAGGGATTTCAATATTATGGACTACGGGGCGGTTGGTGATGGGCAGACGGATTGCAAGAAGGCGATGGATAAAGCCATTTTGGCGTGCTGCTATGCCGGGGGCGGGCGTGTGGTTGTGCCGGCGGGGACGTATCTGGTCAACGGGCCTGTTCATCTTCAGAGCGACGTGAATCTGCATTTGGAAGAGGGCTCACGGATTGTGTTCGGGACGAATTACGAGGATTATCTGCCGGTGGCGTTGACGCGTTGGGCGGGTACGAGGATATACAACTACTCGCCATTAGTTTATGCGTATCGCAAGAAGAATGTGGCGCTGACGGGCAAAGGTGTATTAGACGGGCAGGCCCACGATACGTGGTGCAAGTGGGTGGGGCAGAGCGGCGATGCGGGGAAAGATGTTCGGCGGATGAACAGGGAGGATGTGCCGGTGGTTGACAGGGTGTTCGGAGCGGGGCACTACATTCGGCCGAGTATGGTGCAGTTCTACGGGTGTGAGAATGTTCTGGTTGATGGAGTCAAGATTGTAGATGCGCCTTGCTGGTGCGTTCATCCGGTTTTTTCGAAGAATGTTACGATCCGGAACATCACCTTTACCGCGAAGAACCCGAACAACGACGGTATCGACGTGGACTCGTGCGAGTATGTTCATATTCACGATGTTGTGTTCGATAATGACGATGACTGCATAGCGCTGAAGTCCGGGCGGGGACGGGAAGGACGCGAGCTTGGGCAGCCGACGCGGAACGTCTATATCCACGACTGCATATTTAATGCTTATACAGCCATTGCAATCGGCAGCGAGATGGGCGGTGGCGTCTTTAATATCTTCGCCGAGAGCTGCGAGGCGAAGAGCCAGGTCAAACGAGCATTCTATATCAAGGGCAACCGCAGCCGGGGCGGGGAGGTGGCGCATATTCGGTATCGCAATATGAAGTTTCTCGACAGCCGGGAGGAGATGCTGGCGATCAGGACCAACTACGGCAGCATGAGTTCGGATGAGCTGCAGGATTTTCCTCCTTATTTCCACGACATTCGCTGGGAGAATATTACTGCCGAGGGCCCGTGCAAGATAGCGCTTCGAATAACCGGGCAGGCCGATATGCTTATCGAGGACGTCGTGTTGAAGAATGTGACGGTCAAGAAGGCGGAAAAGATCAAGGAGATTACACATACGCGCGACGTGGTGATGCAGAACGTCGTGTTTGTCGGGCGGCTTCAGGGGCCGGACGCGGGTAATTTGCCGCCGGACGTGTATGCCGGGCCGGACCACGTGCTGGATATGGGCGGCGATAAGGTTGCGGCTCTGGAGGGGTCTGTGGCGGACGACGGCAAGGGCGCGGGGAAGCTGACATATCAGTGGTCGGTGGAAAAAGGCGGCAGCGGCGCGGTTAAGTTTGAGAATCCAAAGGCGATACGCACCAAGGCGGTCTTTTCCAAAGCGGGGACGTATGTCTTGAAGCTGACGGCCGACGACGGGGAGCTGAAAGGGTCGCATACAGTTATGATTTGGCTGGGGAACTAAATGATTTCTGCAAAATTGCAGGTTAGGC
>JAGMDR010000515.1 GCA_023128595.1 Planctomycetota bacterium
CAACTAAGGGCCTGAACGGTTACGATTTAAGATACTATTGGACGTTTGAAGGCGGACTAAGAGAAACAAAAAAAATGAATCTAAGCTCATTGAAGGCGGTTGTTCTGGGTATCTCCAGGAAAGCGTTAAACCAGGCGCAGCAAGGTACTCTGTATATAAAAGCCATCCGCTTGCTGGGCCCTCCCGAGCAATCAAAAAAATAATCACTATTTATTTATGACACTGGCGTATCGATAATTACGTGGTCATAGCTTTGGCTGATTTCATTTAGCCGCTGAGCCGTCAGGGAAGACGCCAACAATTCGAAGGCATCGGCTGTATTGCCCGAGTCAGCAGCGAGGACATCCAAGCCGTTTTGAGGCACAGAATAAACAGCCTGGTGCAGTCCTTTCCCCAAGAGCACGTCCTGAAGGCCTCGTGATCCTTTCGGAAGGCCCAATAAAGACGCAATATTTGGGTTCCGCAGGTCACCGTGCGCTTGTCAAGCGCCAATAGGCACAGCCTCAACGAAGGCAAACAGAAGGTTCGGACCTCACACCTTTTCTGAACCTCTCTCTTTGCATAGGCTGGAGCGGAAGACCGGTCCCACACGAAGCAATGTTATCCAAACCGCGATTGGGGGATGCTTGTCGTTTTCCCAATTTAGGACGCCATAAGACATTGGCGCTTTGACTAATTGTATAAGCCAAGCGAGAGAAATACTGCTATTTGGATAGAGCCGAACAGTATCCACGGGGTCCAAAATCGGTTTGTCCCTTTAAGTAAACACTAGAAAGGAAGGGCGGTGAGTTTATTACTCACAACTCTTTCTCGAAAACGTTCTGACGCTTATTTGTGCCACGTTGTTTGTTTCAGCCAGTCATCGGCAAATAGAGCCAGGTCGGCAAAATCAATCACACCGTCTCTATTCAAATCGCCAGGCTGTTCATCGGCCGCGGTGGACCAATCTGTCGCCGCATGGGCAAAGTCCTGACCATTGACTATACCATCATTATTCAAATCAGTCAGCAGCGCCCAATCATAAGGTGGCATACTTGCCTCGCCTGTGCCTCCATAGGCGCCCATATTTATGCGAACGTTTACGCCCCAATCGTTGTTCGGGTCGGCGGGGACAGAGAGGGGCTCGTCGCCGAGGGGCGAGCCGGGATTGCCGGCATCGATACATCGGCTGGTGATATCGTCCCAGGTCCACATTTTGCGCTCAGTATCCCATCGCCAGCCCTGGCTTTTCAAATGATAGTCGCCACTAACCGCAACAGCATTTGGGTCGTTGGGTTCAGCAATAATGTTCAGGTCATCAACGTCGGCCCAATGACCCAGATCAAGAAAACAGGGTTCGGCCTCAATGTTACCCGGGCCCCAAGTTAAAGTACCCTTTTTGTTGATATACAGTTTAGTTAAACCGTCCTGGACATTGCTGCATAAAACTCTCAGATGCGACGCATAACGCGTGCTCTCCGTGCTGATTTGAGGTCCGTTCACGGCCGTGTTATACCACAGCAGGCAATTAGCAAGCGTCGAATCGCTGTGAAACGAGTTGCTTAGACCGCCGCCATTCCTCGCCGCGGCGTTGCCGCAGAACGTGCAGTTGGCAAGAACCGGCGTGCTTTGGTAGTTGCCGATGCCACCGCCATCATACTGCATGGCCCGATTGAAGTCGAACAGGCAGTTGGTCAAGACAAGGTTGCTCTCGCTGTTGTAGAGCCCAGCACCGCTAAACTCGGCCGTATTGCCGCTGAAGACACACCTTGTCAGGGACGAGCTGCTCTGGTGGGCGTAAATCGCGCCGCCGTAGTTTGCAGAGTTATCGACAAGAACACAGCCACTGATTGTGGGGCTGGCAGCGTTACATAAGACAGCTCCGCCACAGAAACCCGGTCCCCAACGATACAGACCCGCTTTTGGTCCGTACCCGTTAATGATGGTAAAGCCGGACAGTACCGAGTTTGCGTTTTCGCCGTTGTGGAAATGGAAGCCGCGGTGGGGCTCGTATATCTTGCCGTCGCAATCGACAATACACTTTTCAGGGCCGTTCTCGCTACGGACAGTGATTGCCTTGCCGAGAAAGTCAATGTCACGGTTGCCGGGACCACGGTACGTGCCGTCGGCCACTATGACCGTGCCTCCTTCGAGGACATGGTCGATTGCATCCTGGATTGTAGGGATATCTTCCGGAACATGAATGGTATCTGCAAAAATGCTTAAGGTAACCGATGCAGTGCGTGGATTGTTGACGGCGTTGGAGTCGTAAACGGTCAATGTGCATTTATGAGTGCCCAAAGGCAGTGAGTTGGGTTCGACAGACAAGATCACCTCATCGATCTGGCCGCTGGAGTGACCGTTTGGCGGCAGGACATCAAGCCAGTTGCAGTCATGGAAAGTTTCCCAATCAAGTGTCTGGCCGCCGCAGTTTCTCACCAGCAGAGTTTGAGGATCAGGGATCGGGCCGCCCCGAACATAGGAGAACGTGGTTTCGAGAGGCGAGAGGGCTATTGACGATCTGGCGGGATTGTACTCGTATGCTCCCATATCCACGACAATGGCTGGATCGGTGTTGCCGTTCATAATGCGCGGATTTCCGTCCAGGTCGGTTTCCGGCAGGTTCGGCCCGACACTGTTCGTACCGGCGTCGATACAGGAGGACTCGGCCGAAAGGTACGGTTCTCCAGCCAATGCAAAGCACGGGTCGGAGCTGATATTACCCGTACCTTCGATGAGTCCCGTCCATCCCTGGATGCAGCAATAATCCACAACGGGTTCGCCCCTATAGATTTGCGAAGACTCTCCTGTTCCGCGGCTGTCGCTGTTGCCCCAGAGAATGCAGTTGACCAGCGTCGGCGCTGCATGATGCGCATTGTCCCAGTTTGAGATTGCACCGCCTTCGGTGCCCCCCGAGTTTCCCGTCAAGGTGCAGTTTATTAAAGTCGGAAAAATATTGGTCCCCGTGTTGTGCATGGCACCGCCATCCCACTTTGAGGCGTTACCCAAGAAGAGGCAGTTGATTAGCGTGGGGGTATCGTAGTCCCTATTGATGAGTGCGCCGCCGGAACCGGCCGAGTTACCAATGAACTTGCAGTTGGTAAATATCGGATTAGTGTACCGGTCATTTTCCACACCTCCGCCGTCGTTCTCAATGAACTCACAGTTGGTTAGAATCGGGCTGCTATGACGGCCGTTGTACATGGCACGGGCGTGGTTTGCCCTGAAGGTACACTCGGTCAGCATGGGGCTGCCGGCTTTATTGTGTATTCCTGCGCCACCGTGAGCGTCATTATCTTTAAAGGTACAGTCTATCAGGCTTGGATTGCCTTGATCGTTGTACATCCCGCCGCCCCATGTGGCATAATTCCCGGTCAGCACGCAACCGCTGATGCTCGGGCCGGCCTGGTAGCAGTGAATGCCTCCGCCGTACTTATGGTAGCCGTTGGTGATTGTAAAACCGCTGATCACAGAGTTAGCATCTTCGCCGCTGTTGAAAGTGAAGGCCCAGTGCGGCTCATATTCGTTGGCGTTGCAGTCAATGACGCAGCTCTCCGGTCCGCTCTGACTTCGAACGGTAATCGCTTTTCCTTTGAAATCAATTTCACGATTGCCGTCGCCGGTATATGTCCCCGGAGCGAGGATAACGGATTGGCCATCAAGGGCCGTATCAATTGCGGCCTGAATCGTCTCATATTCCGACGGAACGTGCAGCGTGCCGTCATCGTCAAATACCTGTAAAGTGACTTGGACTCTCCAGGGGCTGTTGATGACCCCTTCGGCGGTTATGACCAGTTCGGTGTTGTACAGACCCGAACTCAAGGTCGAACTGTCCACGGACAGAGTGACTTGATTGCTGTTACCGGTAGATTGCCCGCTCTGGGGAGCAACGTTCAGCCAGGGGCAATCCTCCACAATCAACCAGTCCAGCACGTCGGCGCCAAGGTTGCGAATGGTCAGTATTTGAGTCTCGGGGTTGCCGCCGTCGGGGTGCGCGGCAAATCCAAAGCTCTTCGGGTGGACGCCGATCAGGGGTTCGGACGCAGCACTGAACTCGTCGGCTCCGATATCGACGCGGCCGTCCAACATTCTTGGCTCACCGTCCATATCAATCCCGTCGTAAGAGTCCGGCAAGCCGGCATTGATGCAGGGCGAGTTGGACAACAGGTGATAATTGTACCCGGCCGGATAGACAAATTCCGGGTTCTCAGCCGTGTTGCCGATACCACCAAGCTCGCCCGTCCATCCCTGGATGCAACAGTAGTCGACAGTCAGCAGGCCTTCAACTGCATCAGAGATCTGTGCCGATTCGCTCGCACCGGCCCTGTCGCGGTTGTCCCATACAATGCAGTTGACCACAGCCAAGCGGCCCAGCCCACCGCCTATTCCTGCACGACCATAGCCACCGGAGGAGTTTCCCGCAATCGTGCAGTTCGTCACCACCGACTCACCGTCGCCGCAACCAAGTCCCCCGGTTGAACACTCTGATGAATTGCCGATGAAAACGCAATTGGTCACTGTCCCGGCGCCAATAGACGCCCCGGCGGTACTATAGGCGTGGTTGTCTACGTAAAGGCAGTTGGCGAGCGTTGAGTAAGACTCGCTCGTCCCACCGCCGCCTTGTGCCGAGTTGGCCCTGAAGATGCAATTCGTCAGCACCGAGGTGCTGTCTGCATTACGCATCCCCCCGCCGGAGTACGTGGCCTGGTTTTTCGTAAAGGTACAGTCCGTAAGTGTTAGCCTGCCGTACCGGGTCCACATCCCGCCGCCGTAGCTCGCAGAGTTGTCAGTGAACGTGCAATTGGTCAGTACCAGATCGCATCGCCCATCATCTGCCCTGGTGCACATCGCGCCTCCGGAGAATCTTGTCGAGTTGCCTGTGAACGCGCAGTCGGTGAGGACAAGGTCGCTGTCCAGGCTGTAAATCGCCCCCCCATCCGAATCGGCCGTATTCCGGCTGAACGTGCATCCGGTCAGAACGGGACTGCTCTTGAGGTTATAGATGCCGCCGCCGTCATCGGTAATGTTTGAATTTCTACTGAACAGGCAGTTGACTATAGTGGGACTGCAGTTGTGGTTGTACAGTGCGCCGCCGCGGCCGTTGGTGGAATTATTGAGAAATGTGCAATTGGCGATTGTAGGGCTGCTTTCGTTGCAGAGTGTTCCACCCCCGTTGGTAGCGAAGCCGTTCCTCAGGGTAAAACCGGCGAGGACGGAGTTTGCACCTTCGTCGTTGTGAAAATGGAATCCGCGGTGGGGGTCTTCTTCAGTGCCGTTGCAGTCGATGATTGTTGCGGCGACGGTGGCGGGGTCGTTGGGGTCGGTGCTGCGGACGGTGATGGCTTTGCCTTTGAAATCGATGTCGCGGTTGCCTTGGCCGGTGTATGTGCCGGGGGCGACGATGACAGTATCGCCGTGGGTGCAGGCGTCTATGGCGGCCTGGATGTTGAGGTACTCGTCTGGGACGCGGCGGGTTGCGGCTGGGGCTGAGGCGGCGAGAATGAAAAGAAGGGCTAAAAAGACGGTTGCTTTCATTTGTCTTGTCCTTGAGAAATCTATGATAAATATGTTATGACGGCATAAGGGCACATAGGCTCGGCGGATTCGCGCAAGCGCAAAGCTCTAATAATCAAAGAGCTGTTATCTTGCGAAGGCCGGACTGATATGAATGTAAAGTAGGTACGAATTATGATGACGACAGAATATTATGAGATTTCTTTGCCTGCCTTCACATCTCAACTAAGAACATTTTAACACACAAGGCAGCCTTCTTGCAAGGTTTTTTTCAAATTCTTTGAAGGTTTCCACCGTAGTCGTGCTGTGCCCCCGATTTCTCGCAGAAGCGGGGGGGCACCTTAAACGTTCAGAGATCTTACGAGAATTGAACGTTTGTGTCATCCCTGTGACGGCAAGAATACCGTAAAACTACGGCTTTTTCATCATTTTTGGTCGCAAAAAGAAAATGGTTAGATTTTAATAAAAAGCCCCTGCTTGGCAGAAGGTACGGAAAGGAAATTGCAGGGGCTACTGCAGGGGAAAATAGGTTAAAAGGATTCACAACTGAGCTGTTTGTTCTTCTCTTTCATTGCCCCGTGGCTTTAAGGACCTTATTCTCCCCTCTCCAAATCATCGATTTAGCTAAAACCAACAGAGAAACAATTAATTCTTGCTGCAAAAGGACTTTGGAACAGCCTTGTTCTTTGCGCGGAAAAACAATGTAGGAAACAACTAAACAAACCCCTCCACATCAGTCCTTGATGTTTGATTTTTATTTATGATATGAGATTCAGAGAAAATTGTCTACCCAGGCAGTTGACAGATTTGGAAGGATTTATCATCTTTCTTTGTTCACGATAGCGATTATGACGGATATAAGGATTCATAAGCAGCTTCTTGAGCTGTTCAAAAACAGCACCTGCTTTAGCGGTTTACGAGTGCACTGTGACCAGGCGCCGCTTAATAGTGGTATGTTCTAATCCAGTTGATTTGTGCTTGGGCGAGTTTCGCCTCTTTACCTTGCGGGAATTTGTTCAGGTAGCTCTGGTACGCGTCGAGGGCTTTGTCCCACGCCTTTTTGCCCATGTAGCATCGCGCTATCGCAATCATTGACCTCTCTACTCGGTCGTCGGTGGGATAGTTATAAACAAACTGTTGGTAGAATTTTACAGCCTCGTCGAACTCTTCTTTCTCCAGGTAGTACACCCCCACCTCGTACAGAACATCGGTCGCTTCTTTTGTGCCCGGGTAATGCTCCAGCAGTTCCTGGTAAGCCTGGAAGCCCTTTTCAGGATCTTTAAGATATTTGGTATAAATTACCCCGATGCGGTGCAATGCGTTGCCGGCCATATCCCCCATCTTAAAATTCTCCGCCACTTTCTGATAAGCACCGATGGCCTGCAAAAGCTCCGCGTTCACACGGTCACGTTTGGAGCCACTGGTCAGAACACCAAGTGCATCGGTGGTCCAGACTTCTTGCGGCATCTCGGGCCCCGGCTCCACCTGTGAGTAAAACCGCCGTCGCAGCCCAATGTCACCCTGCAGCCTCGCTTGATGCTGCAGGCTCCTGCGCTTCAAGATGATTCTTTTCTGGTCGAGCTTTCCAAACGCCCGCGCGCTGTATTCATACGTATGACCTATCCAGTACTGGGCATCGTCGGCCAGTCGGCTCTCCGGATACCGCTGCAGTAACTGCCCGAAAACATTGCGAGCTGCCGGGAAATTCTCCGTACGCAAATATGCCACGCCGGCCGTAAACAGTCCATCCGCCGCGCGGACGTGTTTGGCGTAAAGCTCCGCCACCTTCGTAAACTCCACCGCTGCCTTGGTGTAGTTCTTCAACTTTTTATGCAAAATAACACCAATCTGATACTGCGCCTCCGCCGCCTTCGTGTGTTGTCGATTATTGTCGTGAAAATCCTGATACTGTTGGATTTCCTCTAACAGAGCAATCCGCTCCTTGCATAGGCCTACATGCTTGTACCTTGGGAACTTCTTTATGTAAAGCTCGTATAACTCTTTGGCCTTTTTCCACCGGCCGAGGTTTTCCAGGCACGATGCCGACTCTATATATGCCTCGCTGGTGACATTACCTTTGGGGAAGTATTCCATCAATTCCTCATAAGCCCCCAGTGCCTCCTCGAACAGCATATTATCACGGAAGAGTCTCGCTACTGCCAGCAGTGCATCGTCGGCTTCCCTCTTGCTCGGGAACAGATTCAACAAAAGTAGATACGCCTTTATCGCATCGTAATGCCATCCCGCCTGCTCCAGTTCGCGGGCAATCCGGAACATGATCGGATGCACAAACTGACCGCGCAGAACTCCCGGGTCCTTAGCACTTCGAATACTTATCATATCAAAACCAGCTTCAAGTTCCGACAGCCTCCGACGTGTCTGTGGGCCCACGATCCCGTCGGGCTTGAGACCCATTCGCTTCTCACTACTGTCCGGTTATAAGT
>JAGMDR010000516.1 GCA_023128595.1 Planctomycetota bacterium
ATCAAGATGGGCAAGCACGTCTATTGTCAGAAGCCTCTTGCGCACGATCTTTACGAGGCGCGGAAGATGACCGAGGCGGCCCGCGAGCACAAGGTGGCCACGCAGATGGGTACGCAGCTTCATGCCGAGGGGTATCTCAGGCAGTTGGTTGAGATGATTAAGACGGGGGTGATAGGCAAGGTTCGGCGGGTTGATATATGGAGCGGCAAGAACTGGGGCGGTGGCACGCGGCCTACGGACACGCCGGATGTGCCGGAGACGTTGGACTGGGATTTGTGGCTCGGGCCGGCGCCGTATCGGCCTTACCATCCGGTTTACGTACCGGGAAACTGGCGGAGATGGTGGGATTTCGGGACGGGGACATTGGGTGATATGGGCTGCCATATAATTGACCCGGCCTGGTGGGCGCTCGACTTGAAGTATCCGACGAGCGTCGAGGCCGAGCCGGGGCCGTTCAACGACCAGACCTATCCGCAGAAGACGATCGTAAAGTGGGAGTTTCCTGCGAGAGGGGATCAGCCGGCGGTTACGATGAGGTGGTATGACGGCGCGAATAGGCCTCCTCGGCCAAAGGAGCTTGACGAAGAGCGCAAGCTGCCCGGTCAAGGCGGACTTTATTACGGCGATAAGGGAGTTATACTTGCACCGCACGGTGGGGGTGCGAGGTTGATACCGGAATCGCGGATGAAGGGTTTCAAGGCCCCGGAGCAGTTGTTTGAGAGGGGGATTAACCACTGGCAGGAGTGGATCAGGGCTTGCAAAGGCGGTCCGAAGCCGCTGTCGAATTTCGACTATGCGGGCCCCTTGACCGAGACTATCCTGTTTGGGAACGTTGCGGCCAAGGCCGGGGCCAAGTTGGAGTGGGACGGGGAGAAGTTTAAGGTTACGAACGTAAGACAGGCGAATAAGTATTTGAAACGCAAGTATCGTCAGGGATGGACGCTTTAAGTGTAACGCCAAGGCAATTGGCGCAATTTAATAAGGAGAAAGACAAATGAACAAGTGTACAAAAATAACTATTGTGTTGTCGGTGTTGATGCTGAGCGTCTTCTGTGCGGGCGGTGCTTTCGCGGCCGAGAAGGAGGTTTGGAAGCTTGGGATGCAGGCGTATAGCTTCAATCGCTTTACGTTTTACGAGGCGGTTGACAAGAACAAGGCGCTGGGTTTGCGCTATATCGAGGCCTATCCGGGCCAGCGACTGAGCTCGGAAAAGCCGGACGTCAGGACCGACCACAATATGTCCGGCCGGGACAGGAAGCTGATGCTGCAAAAGCTGCGTGAGGCCGGCGTCAAGCTGATGAACTACGGCGTTGTCGGGCTGCCGAACAATGAGGCGGAGTGCCGAAAGGTATTTGACTTTGCCCGGGATATGGGGATCGAGACGATTGTCTCGGAGCCGCCGGAGGAGGCGCTCAAGTTGATAAGTAAGCTGTGCGATGAGTACAAGATCAACGTAGCGATTCACAATCACCCCAAGCCTTCGCGTTACTGGGACCCGGATACCGTGCTGAAGGTCTGCAAAGGGCTCAGCACGCGGGTCGGGGCGTGTGCCGATACGGGTCACTGGATGCGCTCCGGGATTGATCCTCTTGAGGCGATTAAGAAGTTAGGCCAGGCGAAGCGGATTATCAGCCTGCACTTTAAGGACCTCAACGAGTTCGGCGTTCGCGGCGCCCACGATGTGATATGGGGCACGGGAAAGGGCAAGATCAAGGCGATATTGGCCGAGCTTGCTCGTCAGAAGTTCGAGGGCGTGTTCGCTATTGAATATGAGCACAACTGGCTTAATTCGGTGCCTGAGATAGCCGGCTGCGTGTCCTATTTCGAGCAGACTGCGGCCGAATTAGGGGTGAGTGACTGGAAGCGAATATTCAACGGCAAGGACCTGAACAACTGGCTGGCGAAAGGCGCGAAAGACAACAAGGATAAGGGTAAGTGGGTTGTCGGCACGGCTGCGATGTCATCTGATGACCCGAAGCAGTTAGTGTGCAAGGAGGGCGGTCGGGCGATGATCAACCTGGCCGGCAGCCACGGCCAGAGTCTCGATATTTACTCCGAGGAGAAATTCGGCGACTGCCGGATCGAATTAGAGGTGATGGTTCCGAAGGGCTCGAATTCCGGCATTTACGTTATGGGCGAATATGAGATACAGGTGCTGGACAGTTGGGGAAAGAAAGAGATGCGCGGCGGCGATATGGGCGCCGTCTATGGCGCCGCTCCGCCCAGAGTCAATGCCTGCAAAAAGCCCGGCGAATGGCAGAAGTACGTCATCGAGTTCAGAGCTCCCAAGTTCGACGCGAGCGGCAGGAAGATCGCCGGGGGCGCCGGGAACGCCGAGCTTGTCAGGGTGGAGCTCAACGGCCAGGTGCTGCACGAGAACCTCAAACTGCGCGGCCCGACTGGCGGCGCACTTACCGGCACCGAATCGGCAACGGGCCCCTTGATGTTCCAGGGCAACCACGGCCCGGTGGCATATCGCAATATCAAAGTGAGGCCTTTAGGCAGGTAATTGTGCAAGGGCCGGGCATAAGTTGGGCATAAGTGCGATTGACAGGGACGTGCGGTGCAATTATAGTCTGGGCGATAGTGAAGCTACCGATAAGTTTGTTACATTTTTGGAGTTGACAAAAGCGCAATGAATGATCGAGAGACAAAAAAAGGAATAGACAGGCGTAGTTTTCTTCAATCCACGGCGGCAGCAGGTGCAGGTTTGGCGATGTCGCCGATGGTTTTAGGGGCGGCCGGCGGGGGCGATGATCTGAACGTGGGCTTGTTAGGCTGCGGTACTCAGGGGCAGGTCTTAATGAACGCGTGCCTGAAGATTCCGGGCGTTCGTTTTAAGGCGATCTGCGATATCTGGAAGGCGTACAACCAGAGACGGGTATCGGGCATACTGCGGGCCTACAAGCATGAGCACAACAAGTACGAAGACTACAAGGAGATGCTTGCTGCGGAGAAGGACCTGGATGCGGTGATAGTTGCGACGCCTGATTTTTGGCACTCACCCCACGCGGTGGCGTGCCTGGAGGCGGGTCTGCACGTCTATTGCGAGAAAGAGATGTCGAATACGCTCGAGGGCGCCAAGAAGATCGCCGAGGCCGCGAAGAAGAGCGACAAGCTGCTGCAGATTGGGCATCAGCGCCGCAGCAATCCGTGCTATAGATACTGCTACGAGAAGCTTATCAGCGAGGCCAAACTGTTCGGCAGGATTACCACGATCAACGGCCAGTGGAACCGCAGTAAAATGGCGTGTGAGGACCTGCTCTGGCCCAGAAAGGCCGAGATGGACCAGGCTACGCTCGAGAAGTTCGGGTTCGAATCGATGAGTCAGTTTAGAAACTGGCGGTGGTACAAGGGGCTTGGAGGCGGCCCGATAGTCGATCTCGGCTCGCACCAGATTGATATTTATAGCTGGTTCCTCGGCGCCAATCCGAAATCGGTAATTGCCAGCGGCGGTATCGACTACTGGAAGGGGCACGACTGGTATGACAACGTGATGACGATTTTTGAGTACGAGACAAAAGAGGGGACCGTCAGGGCGTTCTATCAGACGTTAACCACCAACAGCTCGAATGGGTATTTCGAGACCTTTATGGGCGATGAAGGGACACTGGTAATCTCCGAGGCTGCCGGACGCGACAAGGTGTATCGTGAGGCCTGGGTTCCTGCTGAGAACTGGGAAAAATGGGTCAAAATGAGCCTCTTGAAGGAACCGGAGAAGGAAGAAGAGGAGAAGCCCGCCGGTGACAGTGTGCTCGACGTGCGTGAGTCACCGAAGTCGCCCAGCTATGATATCCCGGTTACGATGGAAAAGTTTTACCACCAGCCTCACCTTGAGAACTTCTTCGATGCCGTTCGGGGCAAGGCCAAACTGAATTGCCCGGCCAAGATAGGATACGAAACCGCCGTAACCGTATTGAAGGTTAATGAAGCGATAGCAGCGGGCAGGAAGCTGGATTTCAAGGCGGAAGATTTCGAGGTGTAAGTTGAGTTCGGGGCGGGCGGGCTGTTTATTGCGTTGAGCCGGCCGATGTTAAGGCGTTTAGAAAAGGATTGATGTGGCGCTGAAGAAGGGACTGATACTGACGAGCTTTTTGTGTTTGCCGGCTTTGGTTCTCACTTCCGGCGCTGATCTCGAAGAGAAGATGCTCGGTGACGAAAGTGACGGCAGCCGGGCGCATCTGATTCATCTTATACCTCTGATGACCGAGGAAGGTGATAAGATTGCTCCCGACGACGATCCGCTTTTGCCTTTTTCGACGAGCAAGACTTGCGGTGAGTGTCACAGGTATGCGACGGTAACGAAGGGTTGGCATTTCAACGCCGTCGATTCGCAGGCCGGGAGCGGTCGGCGTGGACAACCGTGGATACTCGTCGATCCGCGGACGGGGATGCAGATTCCGATCTCGTATCGTCGGTGGCCGGGCACGTTTACTCCTGAGCAGGTGGGGCTGACGCGGAGGCTGTTTCTCAGGATTTTCGGCAGGCATACGCCGGGTGGCGGGATTGGAGAGAGGCCCAGTGAAGATCCGAGTGAGATTATGCGGTCGATGGTATCGGGCAATCTGGAGGCGAACTGCCTGAGTTGCCACGACGGCGATCCCGGTCACGACCAGGCCGAGTACGACGCGCAGGTCATTCGTGAGAATTTTCGGTGGGCGGCTGCTGCGACGTGCAGCTTCGCCTCGGTAACGGGCTCGGCGAAGGATATGCCGGACACATACGACCCGATAATGCCGGAGCCGCCGGAGGACCCGAAACTTGTACCTCCCGGGATAACGTACCGGGCAAATACGTTCGACAGCGAGAAACGTGTTTCTCTCAATATTCAAGGAGAAGTTCCGGCCGAGCGGTGTTATTTCTGCCATTCCAATTTGTACCTGGACAACGATAATGCCGAGAAGTGGTCGTCGGATGAAGACATCCACCTGAAGGCCGGCTTGACGTGTGTCGATTGTCACCGCAACGGCATCGACCACAACATTATCCGTGGATATGAAGGTGAGGCGGATGTATCGACGAACCGCCTGTCGGCAAGCTCTTCGTGCAGGGGCTGCCACCTGCCGGGAGAATCTTCGTCGGCGCCGACGGCGGGCCGGCTCGGAGCGCCTGTGCCGGAGCACGTGGGCATGCCGACGGTGCATTTTGAGAAGCTAAGCTGCACGGCCTGTCATTCGGGTCCGTGGCCCGGAGACAAGACTTATCTAACCAAGACGTCGATGGCCCACCGGTTGGGAACGCTCAATGTTAATAAATCGCACGAGGCGCTTCCGCATATTGTCGCGCCCGTTTTCGCCCAGCAGCCCGACGGCAAAATTGCCCCACACAAGCTGATTTGGCCCGCCTTTTGGGCGGATATGAAAGATGTGAACATTACGCCGATCCCCTTTGAGGCAGTCAGGCGAACGGTCGGCAAGGTCCTTGCAAAGCAGGAGCTTCCGGCTTCCGCCGATTGGCCTGCCCTGACCACCGAGGACATCGCCGAGGCGCTTAAGGCATTGTCGGCGGAGCAGTCTATCGAAGGTAAAAGTGCTTACATCAGCGGTGGAAGCCTGTACAGCCTCGACGATTCCGGGCAGCTCAAGAAAGAGGAGAACCACCCCGCGGCCCAGCCGTATCTGTGGCCTATCGCGCATCATGTCAGGCCGGCGGCACAGTCACTCGGCATCCGCTACTGCACGGATTGCCACACAACAGATGCGCCCTTCTTCTTCGGCGACGTTTCAATCGACTCGCCTATCGTTGCTGCGCGAGGCTCGGTCAAAATGGTCGAGTTCCAGGGAGATATTGATGCCCTTTATACCAAGCTATTTGCTTTCTCGTTCGTATTTCGTTCCTGGATGAAGGCCATTGCGCTGGGTTGTTGTATGGTCCTGGCTTCAGTTCTGTTATTATATGCGCTTAAAGCCCTGGCCTGTGTTGCCAAAGTGCTGGCCGGGCAGGATTAGTATCGCCCGTTGAGAGTGTGTGAGGGGACCCCATTTTACAGGGTCCTGACGAAAAAACGCAAAATGGGAACACAGTATGTATCGGACAATCTCAGTAGTCGCGTTTGCAGTTACCTTTGCCGGCATCGTTTTGAATTGCATAGTCTCTCCCTGTGCTTGCTGCAAAGAATACTGGCGGCATCCCCTCAAACGGCTGGTCGGTCTTTTTGGCCTGCTCTTGATCAAGCGAAAGTCAAGCCCCGTGGACGTTTTGAGGAAGCTCGTATATCTGCTGGCGTTGCTTTGCTTTGTGGTGTTGGCAGTGACGGGGTTTTATCCGATACTTGTTTTGGGCGAGCACATTAGCGGGTATCTGGTAATGGTGCACATTACTTTTGCGTCGGTTTTCGTGGTTTGTCTGGCGGTTTTGGCTGTGATGTGGGCGGGTAAGTGCTGTTTCAAGCGTGGGGATTGTCGTATGACGCGGCGTCTGGTTGAGTGGTTTACCGGCGTCAAAGGCCCGGAGGAAGAATCGGCTCGTGAGAGTTTCGGTGTGGGGCAGAAGGTGTTTTTCTGGCTGATAATTGTCCTTGCTCTGCCTTTGACCCTTTCGATCATTTTGAGTATGTTCCCGCTTTTCGGCACGTATTGGCAGGATTTTTCTCTTGTCGTGCACCGTTACGTTGCGCTGGCGTTTGCATTGATCGCGATTGTGCATACTTACCTGATGATCCGGTCGCAGATCAACTAACGGTGCGTGGATTAGCCAATCTTCTGTTTGTTTGACGGGGTTCTCCCGCGCAGGATGGCGCGTTTGAGATCCCTTTTTGATATCCTTACGCAGGTTGGTGCATTTTCCATAGTGACAGGCTTTGGAATTCTACGATTTCTAACAAGAGTTTTGCAAAATTGCAGGTTAGGCCTACTTAGAAAAGAAAAAAAAGTTTTTTGATTTTTTCTTTTCAACGGTAGTGTATTCTGCCATAAGCAGTTCGGTAATTATTGGAGAAAATCATAAAGAAGATTTTCTTCAACAATATAGGCCTAA
>JAGMDR010000517.1 GCA_023128595.1 Planctomycetota bacterium
AGAAACTGTGAGAAATGCGGGCTAATCATCATGGTTTTTGAGGCGAAGTCGGGGCGGTGCTTCCAGATAAGCTGCCCGTTGCCGGCATCGAGGCAGTATGCGTGACCGTCGTCACTGCCGAAGTAGATTCTTCCGCTGGACACAGTGGGAGCAAACCGCACCGGACCGCCCGCGATGAACCTCCAAACAAGACTGCCGTCGATAGTGGTGCGGCAGACGACTTTATCGCTGCTGGAAGAGCCGTAGTAGAGTCTATTTCCGGCCACAGCAACTCGGAACGCGCTCTCCATCGGGACCCGGGGTTTGTTTCCGTAGAAGTTCTGCCAGAAGTCCTGCTGTGCAGGCGTCTCGCTCCAGGCCGGGCGCGGAGGACGATTGGTGGTGATGACCCACTGCTGTCGCAGCGGCAACTGAAGCTGTTCGGTAGTAAACCCGCTGCGATGATTGTCGTGAAGGTGTGTGGGCCAGTCTGCTGCATTGACGCCGCTTGAGACCATTATCACCGCAACCACCGACGATATTATCCTGTTTGTCATGGTTACCTTTTTCTCGATCATGCTGCAAACACTGCGTTCATCCGAAAGGCATTCGTTCACGGAGTCTGTTGTATCGGCTGAAAAACCATGGTCGTCTGGAGCGGGTGGTTACACGTGCAGCCGGAACTGCTTTCGGGAATCATAACAAGGCCGCCGACGGGATAGATGTTTACCCAGCAGCCGGGCCGCGTATCATTGCTCAGAGGTACGCCGGCCCTGGTCGGCAGCGAATACATATATGGGTTGTTGTTTCTGCCGAACAGGAAATTCGTACATGCCGATTCGGTGCCACAGCCGCTTCTTGCATGGGCGAAAGCCGAGGCCGTACCGTCGCTCATATCCACCTTGTAGTACCGCAGGTACATTGTATCGCCGACGATGCACGGATGTTGCTCCTGCTCGCCGTGAATGCCGCCGATGTCGGCGGCGCCGCCGAAATTCGTTGCCCACTTGGCCGAGCCATCGTCGGCGTTGAATGCCAGTTGATCGTAGCGAACTTTTGGGCCAACGTCCTTTGTTCCGACCGCGATAACCAGATTGTGTTTGGGCGAGAACAACACGTACATGATGTGTTCAAAAGGCAGTTGGAGCGGGATCTGCCAGAGGATTTCGCCGGTTGTGCCGTTGAGCTTCACGAGATATTCGTGGTTATCGGCAAGCAGTACATCGGCGTTTATCCGGCCGGTGGAATGCCTGACCGCTTGGGGATTGCGGCTCTCAAGGAAAAAGACGGCCTCGTCGGACAGCGCGATTGTCGGATTGATAATGGCGCTGCCGGTGCGGTATCGATAGGTCCAGCGCACCTGTCCGGTGTGGCGATCCATGCAAAAGATGAAGTCACTGGTGGCAAAGGGACGCTTGTTTCCGTAACCGAAGGCCATTATCTTGGGACGGTCTTGTCCGATGATCGAGGCGGCGCGCTTCTGACCGGTGCCGTAGAGGCGGTCTGCCTGGTTGGCAACGAGGCCCCAGTGGCGAATCTGCCCTGCGACAAGCTGAGGCACCGCAAAATGGGTCTTCGGCACGCCGGTCCTAAGGTCCAGTGCGACGCAGTTTCCCCTGTGGGCAACGTAGGCAAGGTCGTCGGCGAGACTTACCCAGCCGCAATCCCGCAGGACCGCCACACGGGTGGCGTCCGGGATGGCCACATCCCAGTACCGAGTGCCGTTGTAGGCGTCGTAGGCCATGAGGCGATCGTGGCCCGGTGTGAGCATGATGCCGCTCTTGAACAGGGATGACATGGGGCGGTTGTGACGATCTGTGATATATCTCGGGCCGGGCTGACCGTACCATAGTAACTGCAGATTGCTGGTAATGAGCGTATCCCCGCTGTTGGTGGTGTTGGCCGGGTTTGCATAGAAGTGGTCCCACGTTCCTGCTCCGCCGAGGGCTTCACGCCGAATGATTGCCCACAGGCCGGAGTCAACATCGAGCGAGTGTTTCACATTCCCCAACCATTGCAGTAGAGCGGGGCGCTTTACGGAAACAGGGCAATTGTCTGGTCGGCCCAGGACAGCCACACCGCCGGCCGGTCGTAGAATCCTTAGCATTTCGTCTGCCGATCCGGGACAAGTGCCGTCTGATATGATCCGGTCGGAGACGAGCAGGTTGGCGAGGTAGTCACGGCAGCCAAGGTTGTCAAGGTCGGCGTGGTGAATAACGATGTTTGTACCGTAGAGACCGGCATCATCCAGAATCTCTCGCGCGCGGACGACTTTCTTGAGGTCGCTTTCAAAACCTATGACTTTGAGGTTGCTGCGCTTGGATATCTCGAAAGCCAGCCGTCCCATTCCACAGCCGTAATCGACGCACAGGCCTTTGGTCGAGCCGTAAGTGCTGACAATGAACCCGGCGGCCCGCTGATAAACCGGCGTCATCTCATCCACGGGATAGGGGGCAACATTATCTGGTATGCGCTCGGTGCCATAGTCAAAGGCCGAGTAGAACCGAAATGTCTTTGTCGCTGCCTTGCCGACTATGATCCGGTAGTAGTAGGTTGTCTGGGGCCTTACCGATAGTCTAATTGAATGTTCCTTTTTGGGCCTGCTGTCGCGGACCGCCATGCCCAAATTCAGATCATGGCCGTATTCGAGCACGGAAGCGACAGCGGTCTCGGTTTGCCAGTAAGCAATAATTTCGCCTCTGCGCTCGAAGTGGATATAGGGGCCGCCTTCAGGGATTACTGATTCGATGGTAACGAATTCGCTTTTTCGTGTGTTGTGGCGGTCAAACGCTTGTTCAGTTGTCAGGTCGCGGTCGCGGACACCAGCGTCGCGATTTGCGGCAGTCGGCGATACCGTGTTTGAACACAGTAACAGGAGAAGGACAAGAAACCCATAATAGAGGCTTTTGGTCGTGCTCATTCTCAATCCTAATTCAGTAGTATAGGAATTTGTTATTTTGGGCAATATAGCGAAACCGGGCAGCTAAAAATCCCCGGCGAAGCCGGGTTAAGTTCAGGCCAGTTCGCCATTGCTCACAATCGGGATTCGGCACCGGATCGGAGCCATATTGTCCAGGCAGCAGCGGTTGCTCAGGTTAATTTTTGGCATTGTACCACAGTTTGTCTGATTTTAGTATAGCCTGCTATTTCTATATAGTGGCGATTTCATCGCTGATTCTTCGATCAAAGGCGGTAACTGGCGGCAAGAAGGCCCAATTTCGGCCTCAATATCTGCATACCAGCGTTGGTTTGAGGCTAAACACGTGCGCAAGAGAGGCTCGGCGATGGTAAAAGCAGGCCTCCGAGGAAGTTACGCGTTCCGTTCAATCTCACTCAAGATTTGACGCACTTGAAGGAGTTTTTCTTTACTTGAACGGGCTAATCTGGTAGGATAATTGTGTTGTATTGTGCTGTTCTGCGCACTGGTTGGATTGTTGTGATATTCAGCAGTTTCCACTGAGCTTTTCTACGGAAGGAGGTGAAGTCAGGTCATATAACAGTTGTGCCGGGCAAGCACAGAATTCAATAGAGGGGGAAGTTTCATTGGTTGTTTTGTTGGGAGTCGTTTGAGAGGAGAATAAAACAATAAAGAAACTGGTCTGTATAGAATAGGTTTTAAGTTTTTGTTTGTGAGGACGTATTGTTAAAAATCGCTCAGAAATTCATATTTTAGGAGAGAGTACAATGAAGAAGTCATTAATTTTTCTAATGGTTATGTGCACGTTGGTTATATCGGACAGTGTGTGGGCGGATATTACTGACGGCCTGATTGGCTACTGGCCGTTGGATGAAGGTTCCGGAACTACAACCGCAGATGTGGCACCAGCCGGGCACGGAAATGACGGCACGCTGGTCGATGGTCCCCTATGGACCAGTGGTCAGTTCGACAACGCACTGAGCTTTGACGGGACCAACGACTACGTGCTTTGTGCCGAAAGGGACGGAACCGGGCCAGGGACCTACCCTGAGGAGCTGATGCCTGAGAACTTCACTGTATCCTGCTGGACTAAGCTTGATGCCTTTGCGTATTTCAGTTCCTTGGTCGGCAACGGCATGGATACCGGCTCCGACGAGTGCGGATTTTTCCTCTACAACTACGGCTGGCAAAACCCTGATGCCGGGAGGGAGTTCGGCCTGGCGATACGAACCGAAGCCGGCATGTACTATGTCGATACCCCCAGCGTCTATAACACGGACACGTGGTATCACCTCGCCGCCACCTATGACGGCGCAGAGGCCAATATCTACGTCGATGGTCAGTTAGCAGCCGGTGCCTATAATCCCATGACGGTAGGCGGTCCCATAAGATGGGTCAGCGCGTCGAGCGGCAATTACCCCGAAAGGTTCGCCATTGGAGTATGGTTAGACCCGGGTTATGATTTATGGATTGACGGTATCATCGATGATGTGGGCTATTGGGACCGCGCTCTGACCGCGGATGAAATCTCGGCCATCTTTACCAAGGGCGAAAGCTTAATACCTCCTCCCGATCCCGCCTTGGCATCGAACCCCTTTCCGCCTGATGAGGCAACAGATGTGTGCCGGAATGTGGTCCTTGGCTGGACGCCTGGGGATACCGCCACTGGGCACGAGGTGTACTTCGGGACTTCTGACCCTCCAGCGTTCAAGACCAGTCTGGCCGGGGCCACCACCTCCTATACCCCCTCTGGCTCCCTCAGCTACTCTACGCAGTACTTCTGGCAGATTGTCGAGACCGGTCCCGGCGGTCCATGGCCGGGCCCTATCTGGAGCTTTACGGTGGAGCCGTATTCTTATCCGCTTTCCAGTGAACAGATTACTGCCACGGCAGACAGCAACGAACCCGGTAGAGGTCCTGAGAAAACTCTCGACCTGGAAGGTGACCTGCATTCAACGGACACTTCTGAGATGTGGCTCAGCGCCTCCGGTGTGCCCCATCCGACGATAAAGTATGAGTTCGGCAAGGTTTATAAACTGCACGAGATGTGGATATGGAACTATAATGGACCGGACCCGATGCTTTTGGGATACGGCGCAAAGAGTGTTGATATCTCGACTTCGCTCGACGATATTACCTACACACCGGTTGGTACTTATACATTAGGCAAAGGGACCAGCGTGAGCGATTATGCTCACGACAGCAACGATACGTACGATAACGAGATTGACCTCAGCGGTGTGGCGGCACAATACGTCAAGATTGCCGTTAACAGCAACTGGGGTTTTGTAGGAATTGAGCTTCCTCAGTCCGGTCTGAGCGAGGTGCGATTCTTCTACGTACCTGTGCGCGCGAGAAAACCCGACCCGGAGAATGAGGCAACAGGTGTGCCGCTTGACACTGTCCTTACCTGGAGAGCGGGAAGACAGGCAGACACGCACGACGTGTACATTAGCACTGACGAGCAGGCGGTGGCGGACGGCACTGTCAGCCCTGCCAGTATCCCTGCCGGCGGGACATGCCAGGTCAGCTACGGCCCCTTATCTCTTGAATTAGGTAAGACTTACTATTGGAAGGTTGATGAGGTCAATCTGGCGGAGGAGCCCAACACCTGGGAAGGTGACGTCTGGAGCTTCAGCACGCCGGAATATGTTGTCGTTGAGGATTTTGA
>JAGMDR010000518.1 GCA_023128595.1 Planctomycetota bacterium
ACGAACCCAATTTCCGAAAAGCCAAAAAATGAACTTAAACTTCTATTCGACAAAGGCTTATGAAAATAAACCGCGCTTTCGACTCGAAAAAACGAACCCAAAACGAACCCAAAACGAACCCAAAACGAACCCAAAACGAACCCAATTTCCGCGCTCTCCATGCCCCCTATCTCACCCAATTTCCCCGCCCCCCGCGACGAAACAAACCCAATCAAACCCAACTTGTCGCGGCGGAGCCCCGAGCGAAGCCGGATCCCCCCTGCCCCCCAAAAAATCCCTTTTCCCCCTCGAACTCTGCGAAAAACGCTTTTTTTGTAGTCCAAAACTCTGGGCAAAGTCTTGTGAGGACTCATAAATAAAAAGCCCCTGCGTTGCGCAGGGGCAGAGGAAGAAATAAATAGAAGATGCCGTCAATATATTCAGTTATATGCTTTTTGTCCTTGATGTCAAGCACTTGATCAAATTTTTTTGAAGCGGCTCAAACATCACAGGCGGCGGTCGGATTCGAACCGACGAATAACGGTTTTGCAAACCGTCGCCTTAGTCCTCTTGGCTACGCCGCCGGGATTATATACCTTGCTTTATTCTACGCTCATCATAAAGGTTTTTCAAGTCAATTCGCAGATTTTTCGGACGTTTTTTCAGGCCCCTTTCGCGCAACTGGGCGGCGTACTTGGTGGATATTATCGGGATTTGGCGCTTGTATCGCCGCTACCGAGTGATACGGTATGAGTGAATCGCCGCCGGCCGCCTGGACTTTTCTTGTGGTAACTCCGCTACTTTCCGCTTACGTCCACGCAAACCATATCACCATTGGCGTTGCGGGCGTAGATTTTGCCGTTGGACAAAACAGGCACCGTCCAGCACTTGCTCCTGGGAAGAATCTGCGCCCGGGCGATGGCCTCGAATCCATTCGGACTGGCCTGAGCAATGACCAGCTCGCCCTTGTCGCTGGTAATAATCATTCGCCCATCGGCGCTCATCATCAGTGCTCCCTTGCCGAGGCTGTCCTCACTCCACTTCTCGCTGCTGTCCTTGAAGTCTATGCACTTCAGTGTGTTCTCATCAAAGCCGTAAATATGTCCCTTCCAGAACACCGAACAGTTCATGTGATTGCGGATTACCCTGTTGTCCCAGACTTTTGTGGCTTTGCCGCCGGTTATGTTGATTCTCGCACAGCCTCTGTTATAGCCGGACGAAATGAAAACACTGCTGCCTGAGATGATGGGGTCCGCTGCATTGACTTTGTCCCGATTTACAGACGGATATTGCCAGAGCACCTTGCCGTCGGCCAGCGTCACTCCTTTGACTGCCTCGGAGCCAAATATAGCAAGACATTGTTGTCCGTCCATTGTATAGGGCACCGGCGTTGCGTAGCCGCATACATCTTTTCCGTTCTCCCAGATAACATTGCCGTTTTTCTTGTTGAGCGCAACACCGGCTGTGCCGAGATTAAGAATCAACATATCGCCCATCACCAAAGGCGACCCGGCAAAATGCCAGGTGGGCAGCTTGAAGCCCAGGTCTTTGTTCATGTTCTTCTGCCAGATGACCTTGCCTGTGGCGGCGTCAAGACAGAACAGGTCGCCCATTTTGCTGATTGTATAGACGACCTTGCCGTCCACAATGGGAGTGGACAGCGTGCCGCCCTCATAGTATTTTGGCTGCAAGGGACACGAAAAACTGTGTGTCCAGATTTCTGCGCCCGTACTTGCGTCCAGGCAGAAAACGATATCTTTGTCGTCTGCCGAGCTTTTTTTCCTGCCCGTGTTGCCGGTCATATACGCTCGTCCGTTGCTGACCGTTATCGACGAAAATCCCATGCCGATGGATTTCTTCCAGAGCTGCTTTGGGCCGTCCGGTCCCCAGTTCGCCTTCCAGTCCGTCTCAATAGAGATGCCGTTGTGGTTAGGCCCGCGATAGATGGGCCAATCGCCCCCCCGGGCAGTGCTGCCGCTGATTGACAACATTGCCATCGTTAAGAGCAGCGTTACCATTGACACATTCATTTTACTCTTGAGAGCGATTCTCATAATAAATTCTCCAAAAGTTACCATTTAGTTCCAAAAACCCTCTTCAGATTCATTTGAGCGTACTCAGCGCAATTCATTTTCAGTGATATATCAAATCTGTCGCGCAGATGCAACTAATTTGGTAATCTTTCGGCAGGTTCTGGTTCTCGCTGTGTCCGCCGTGATGCGAATAGGGTCCGATCCGGGTCTATTTGGCCTTGCCGCCCCACAGTTTTGCCAGCAGGCCGCACGTGTTCGGGTCGTACTGCCTCGTTTCAAACTGCAGGAACGGATAGTGGTCGTTTATCCCATAGTACGACTCGGTCATCTCCGCGAAGAATTCCAAGGGGTCGTTCAAGGCCGGATGCCGAACGTGCTTGCCGTCAAACCGCAGAACCGAATCATATTTTCCCCCTTCAACGGTTTTCTCCCACGCCGCCTTAATCTCCTTGATTTCCTTGCTCAAAACTTGTCCGTAATATGCTCGTGCTAATTGATTCAGTATCGCAAACTGCTGGAGATTCTGCCACAGTAGGAATCTCTCGGCATTACCAATCTCAATAGCGCCAAGCTTGTCGGGATTCTGGTTGGCGGCCTTGAGTTTTTTCGCATAGGCGTGATAGGTCATATAGGGGACGGCCCGACTGTTACGTTCCAGCCAGATGGGCACTTTCTGCAATTGCTCCAGTGCCTTCTCGGGCATATAACGTTTGACGAGGTGGAGTTTGTACTGCAGCAGCTTACATATTTCGTCGCCGTATGCCTTTTGCTGAACGAGCGGCGGACTGACATAAACGGTCCATCCCTCGATCTGCCGTTTCCGGTATTTAGAGGTCGGCACACAAGCCTTTCGATTATGCACCGGCGCTGCGGTGGTCGGCTCGTTCTGTGATTCGATGAACTTTACCAGAGATCGGGTGACGCGCTTTTGCCTCTTGACGTCCACACCCCAAAGGGACTGCAGCAAAGCGTACGCATCGGGATCGTGCTCTTTCAATTCGGCGCGAACGAAAGGATAGAAATCGTTGGCGCCAAAGTAGGCCTCGGTGTTCTCGGCGAAGTACTCCATTTTGTTTGTAATGGCATAGTGTTTTGCCCCGGTAGAATAGCGGCACAGGACCGATTCGTAGGCGCCACTTTCCTTGGCCCGTTCATAGACAGCCTCGATTTGCGCATTGCTGTAATGCTTAGCTTCTCCCAGATACAGATAGTCGTAGCCGTGTGTCAGCTCGTGCAGCACAACCCAGGGCTGATGCAATGCGTTTCGACAAAAACTCTTGGCGTGACAATTACTCACCAACGACGTAAGCCCGTCGGGTGACGGATGCCCCCTGTTCAGGAGCCATCTATGACTCGGATGAAATGAGAGGCCCGGCCCGGAGTTATATTCGACCCAGTATGGCACGCGCTCCTGCATAATGGCCACGGCCGGCGCCGGTACGACCAGGCGAGTCTGGTAGAGCTGGTTCTGTAGATGGTCTATTGCCTTGTCCATCTCTTCGGCGTGGTCGGCCAGGTCCTGTTTCTTAATATAGACCGCCCAGCCCTCGACGTTGCGTATCTCAAAGGAATCCGTAGGTGCTGCCGAGACAGATTTCGTTTTCGTTTCCCTGGACCAGAGCACCGCATTTGTCAGCAAAA
>JAGMDR010000519.1 GCA_023128595.1 Planctomycetota bacterium
AAGAAAATAGAGGGTTTTTACAGGCCAGGGGTGGAGATTGCCGCAGTCGCTTCGCTCCTTCGCAATGACGGAATTGGGCGTTTTTCTCCTATATGCATCCTGAGAATCAGGTGTGGTGCTCGTAATGACGAAAAACGGCCAAAATTCAACATATCACCCCGTGAACGGTTACTCGTCTTGTTTCTCCTTCCCGCCCAGCAGACCGCCGAGGCCCTTTATCAGGTCCCCGGGTTTCTTGATCGCATCTTTGATTTCGTCCGGGACCTTGTCGCCCAGTTTGTCGCCTATGTGTTTTTCGAGCTGCTTGTCTATTTCCTCGCTGACCTTCTTCTTCCCGGCCTTGACGAGCGCCTCTTTGAATGCCTCGGTCAAGGCCTTGGCGTCAAAGACCAAACGCGGCTGCGTGATGGGGCCGACCACGCGTATAGTCGTGCTTAGCTCACCCAGGACACCCAGTGCCTCGGAAGTCGTCTTGGAGCCTAAACCCAGGACCCCTTTTCCCCTGCCTTTGGCCTGCAGTTCGCGGATGGCCACGTCAATCGTAAGGTCAATTGATTCGCTTGTGATTTTCCCGTTGAACTTGCCCGAGGCCGTGCCTTTCTCGAACACCAACCCGGCATTTTCGCCGAGGCTCGATTGTATCTTGCTCAGATCCACACCGGCAAAGGTCCCCGAAATCACAGGTCCGTCCCCTCGCCGGCTGTAGTCAAATGTGGCGTCAAGGGCGGCCGTCGTAGCGTTCGATTTCAGCTCAAACCTCACCGGCAGACCGGCCGCTTGAGGTGCGTCGCTCAAATTCTCCAGACGGATCCGGCTGTTCCCGAAAACCGGCGAAGGTATTTCCACCTTGTCGAGCAGGATCTGTTTGGCCAATACTCGAGGACTGGGCGGCACGATAGCACGGGCTTCAAGATACTCGAGGTACTTATGCGGTTTCCGGTCGGCCTCGGTTGCGGCCTCTTCATCTTTGCCTTTTGATTTCGGCAGCCATCTCCTTACCTTTTGGAGCCATTCTTTCACTGCCTTGGCGTTCTTGAAGTAAGTCTCGAGCTTACTTATATCGGCGACTTCGAGCTTGAAATCGCACGGATCGAAAACAGAAGGTTTTTGTTCGGCCTCGGCCACCTTACCCGGTGTTGCACGTTCTTGATTAAACTTGACTTCGGAGACCTCCACGTTCTCCATCACGACCTTGCCCAACAGCAGATTGTAAAGACTTGCATCAGCGGCGATTTTCTCTATTGATACCTGGTTGTTCTGAGGCTTTTGCGCATCGGTGACCTGTATCCCCGAAACCGAGACCGCCCCGGTCAATACCGACAGATCAAGCTCTTCCATATTGACCTCGGCGCCGTTGGCTCGAGTCAGAACCCCCGTGGCGTACTTTTTGATAGTATTGTCTTTAACGAGGCTCGCTATTCCCACCGAGGCCAGCACGACCAACACGGCCAAAATCACCCCGGCTTTGCGAACGACCTTGGTCTTTCCGGTAAAGAGAGCTTTGGCATCCTTCGTGCGCTTGCCTATCAGCAGCCGGTCCAGAATCCGCACCCACCGGTTCGAGTACCACTTCTTGAATTTGTCCGAACCTTCTTCAAGCTTCAAAAACATTCGCCGAAATCCGATGACCGACCGGGCCAAGAGCAAGCCGGCGACGACACCGATAATCGGGCCGACCACGATCGCCCCTGCAACCGAGTATCTGCTGAAATCCGTCATCCCAAGCACCGGCACCGACGCCAATAAAGCCAGCAGCCCGGACAGGTAGTTCTGCACGCCAAGGCCGACGTAGTACAGAACGGGCGCAGCCGCCAGGCACAGCACCTTGCCGATCCCCGCCGACAGAAGAAACAGGCCCAGATGAATATTCAGTATCAACATCAGGGCGACTATCACCGTATGAAAGCCCGACCAGCCAGGAACCAGCCCGAACCAGAATCCCATCGCCACCGAAAGGACAATCATAACAGGTGAAACACTGCCGCGGAAGATTGCGAGAATTTTGCGGATAAATCTCGGAAGAATCATATCGGCACCTCCCTGCAATGAGTAACAGACTTAACCAAACGTTCCATATCAGGTAACTTCAAAATCCAGGGAACAACAAGCCCCGCCAGGATTGCAGCTTTTTTCCTATTTATATGGTGCGGATACTCATGGTCTTCAACACTATAACCCGCATGACCGCCTCAAATTACAGCTTGGAAAACCAAAAGTCAATATTTGGGTGTGGCTAATTTTCCTGGCACAGCGAAATCCTGTTGATGATAATGCTTTAGATAGAGACACGCCCAAACAAAGTTTGAGCGTGGCACCCTTTGATCAAGATAGCACGGAGAAATTGGTTTGCCAGAAAATCCGGCCACACCCCAATATTTCGGCCCGAAATTTCTGGATAGACGGCCGCGGAACTGTACAATTGTACTGGCTTTGCCTGTTTTACAAGGGGCTCGAAGCAAAGAAGAATATGGAATTCTTCCGGATTGAGATTTGCATGGACCTTGCGGTGATATTGTTGGCTTCGGCCGTGCGAAAATGTTAACTGTTTTTGAAAGGACGAAAGAATGAAAGCTGCAAGAAGCATTACTCTCTGGTGTTTACTGATCCTGCTGGCCACTTCGGGATGCGGCAAAAAAGAAGAGGCTAACGTGGGCACGGACGTTGAGGTCGATGAAAGCAAGCCTATCAGCCAGGTCAAAGCTGAGGCGGAAAAAATGGACGCCCAGCAACTAAGAGCCATTGCGATGAAGTATAAAGAAGTCATCGTGGCCAAAACGGCCGAAGTTGACAAAGTGGCCATGGAGCTCATGCAGATGATGCTCGCCGATAAGTCAAGCGATAGGATGAAAACGCTGAAGGCTCAGACTGACAAACTGAATCAGTCCATAGAGGCGCTTACCGCGCAGTTCGAGGTCTATTGCAAGAAGTTGGACGAAAAGGGCGGTGACCTTTCCGGTCTCATGCAGTAGGCCGACAACACAGCTCACTTATTCTGGTTCTACTATCGGTCTCGGCCGCCGCAACCGGCCGGCCGTGGTGCGTTTTCGCTTTTGGGCCGAGCTGCAGCAGCGGCCGTATCATCGATAGTCGTTTATTGACTCGAACCGACTGTTTCTCAGGATATGCGTTAATCCGTCCCCAAAAACCCGAAGCGGTCGCTTTGCGTTATGCAATCTACGCTTTCTCCCGATACGCCGGGCCGGACATTGACACTCAGCCGACCTTCATATAGTGAGTCCGAAAACCCGGACAAATCAGTTACGCCCATCCGCGAGACACTTCACCATTGTCGAACTCTTAAACCACCTCAATCGCCGCAAAACTGATAACCCATTGTTTATAGGGCTACCCAAAAGACCTTCGCGAAGCCCTCTTTTGCGCTTAAAGCCGACCCCCTCTCAAGCCGAACCTATAACCGGCAAAGCATTGCAAATTTCGCCTCGCCTTCACTGAGGAAACGCAAAAAATGGCCGACGACCAGCAGCGGCGTAGAAGATTGCGCCTGCTTATCAAAAACCTGAACAAAGAGCGCAAAAAGCAGGCGAAAAAAATAGACATACTCTGCAATGACTTTATTGCAGCTCAGAGGGATTTCATCAAAAGACTCAATGCCGTCAGTTTCGCGGCGAGTTTCTATGAGTCAATCATTGGCACCACCGATTTAAGCAGTCTGCTCTACACCGTCGTCAGGCTCATCAAGGAAGAGCTCGGCGATGCGAGCGTCACTTTCTTTCTGCGGCGGGCCGACAACTTCGAGCTGCACATATTCGAGAGTGCAAAGCCGATCACCCTCGAAAAACAACACCTCGAAAACTCCTTCGACCCGGAGCTGATGGACAGTATTTGCAAGTTGAACAAAGTGTGCACCCTCGATGATATGTTTGCAA
>JAGMDR010000052.1 GCA_023128595.1 Planctomycetota bacterium
AACAGCCAGGGCTACAACGACGGGATCATCCTTGGCGGGCCCGGCAAGTACGACATCGACCACGGTGCAAGGATCAACGGTATGAACGTCGCCATCGCCGGGCTAATCCAGCAGGCCGGGTTTGCCCGCTGGAAGGGCCACGATATGCAAACGCGGGCCTACGACAACACCGAGCAGGGGATCGACCGCGTGGTCAGAAGCGTCCTGAGCTGGGAGGCCTGTGAGAAAGCCGCCCGAGAACTCGATACCACCGCCCTGATGAACGTCCTGGCAAAACGCGAAACCGCCAAGGCTGAAGATATGATGCGAGGTGCCGTGGTCGATGCGCATAAGAACTTCGACAAAATGTACTCGTAATCGCCTTGCAAGGTACATGCAGGTTGGCCGCTGCGGGCCGTTGGTTTTCAGATAATCATCATTGCGTCGCCGTAGGAATAGAAACGGTACCGCTGCGCGACGGCGTAGCTGTAGGCGGCGAGGATGTTCTCCAGCCCCGCGAATGCGGCGACCAGCGCCAGCAGTGTGGTCTTGGGCAGGTGAAAGTTTGTTATCATCGCGTCAATGAATTTGAATTTGTAGCCGGGGGTTATGAACAGCTCCGTCGTGCCGGTCACGGCCTCGATCCGCGAAGCGCCCATCGTCTCGAGCGCCCTGGTTGAAGTCGTGCCGACGGCGATTATGCGTGCGCCCCTGTCTTTCGCATCGTTTATCTTCCGCGCGTTTTCGGCGCCGATAGTGAATCTCTCGGCGTGTACCCGGTGGTCTTCGAGATTCTCCGTGGTGATGGGTTTGAACGTCCCCGCTCCAACGTGCAGAGTTATGTAGGCAAAGTCGATGCCGCCCTGCTGCAACTGCTCGATCAGCCGGTTGGTAAAGTGCAGACCGGCGGTAGGCGCGGCAACGGCGCCCGAAATGCGGGCATAGACCGTTTGATACCGCAGCTTGTCCGCTTGCGCCACGACCGGGTCGTCGTCTCGTTTGATATACGGGGGCAGCGGTGGAAAACCTATTTTATCGAGAAGAGTCTCTGCATTCGCGTCGGTTTCTATCTTCAGTAAGCATCGGCCCCGCCCTGTTTTTTCGAGCAGCACGGCTTTGCAGAAATTATTTCTTCGTTTGTCTTTTAGATACAATGTCTCGCCCGGTTTCAACTTGCGTGTGCCCTTTAACATTACCTCCCAGGCCCCGCCGGCACTTTCGGCGAGAAATAATCCTTCGATTCTCCCTCCTGTGGGCCGACAAGCGAAAAACCGCGCGGGCAAAACCTTCGTATTATTGAGTATAAGGCAGTCGCCCGGGGACAGGAAGCGGCCCAGGTTCTTGAATCGGCTGTCAATAATATCGCCCGCGCCGCGGTTAAGAACAAGCAGGCGGGAATCGCTGCGGTCAGGCACCGGATGCTGGGCGATCAATTCCCCCGGCAGGTCGTAATCCAACTTTTCTGTCTTCATAACGAAACGTTATCAGACGGTCCTTAAGATGACAAAAAAAATTTGGCCCAATAATAAGCCAATTTAGGCGGTCGGCCGGCCAAATGCAATTTCGCACAGAACCCGCCCCACGCAAAGGACGATACTAAAAATGCGAATCCAACTGACACGAACCGTTGCTCGATAGGGGCCGACGATGGCTTCGAGAACATATTTTGAACAAACCGCCACTGCGATAGCTGCTTTAGAAAGAAACGAGATCAAGAAGCGAATCAGGAGTTTTAGAGGCCGATTCAAGTTGGATTTTACCGAAGACTACCTCAACAAACTCAGCATCGACAGACTCAGACACATCCTCCTCGCCGCACAGATAAATGCAGAGCGCTAAGATCGGGCAGCCTTCTGCGTAACGCGGGGGGCGCGAACATGCCTGCCCGGGTCCCTCAGAATGCCTCCGCCGGCGCCGGAGGCCGTATCATTTCTACGGCGGTGGTTTGGTGAACGGCCAGCCGTATTTCTCATATTTCCCGTACTCCATCTCCGATTTATCGCTCGGGTCGTCACCTAATGCCGAGCGGACCTTACTGACACTCGCATCGACAAAGACCACGTTGCATGTACCGCCGTTTAGGTCGTTTCTTTTTGCGCCGTGGAAGGTGGCGAACCAGTCGCGGCCATCGGGACACAAGGCGTTGTCGTTGAGCACCCAGTTGCAGCCCGGCCTTCTCCACATATTCTCGCCGGCGAAGAAAAACACCTCTGCTCTACTCCGTGTTATCTCCGAAGACTTCAGGACCCCGCCACCTGACGCCCCCGTCTTGGAGCCCAAGTACGCGTTCATGCTGTAGCTGTACACAGGAATAACCGGTATGGAGGGACGGTGGTTCGGATGCCGTTTGCCCTCTTGTTTCGCGAGAACTTTGAACGTAGGGCACAGGTGGACTTTTTTTTCTGCCAAATAGGGCCAGAAGGGCCCGTCCGGCGGATAACGCGGGTCGTGCCACCGGCAGAAACGCTCGTATCCCGATTCCGGGTGCTCTGTTTTGACCAGAGAGTGCCACGCGTCAGGAAACGTATCATCATGGTCGTCCAGATACATGACCATAGCTAGACCATATTGTCGCAGGTTCGCGCGGCACCTAATCTCATTTGCCTGCTCCTTCACACGCTGCAGCGCGGGCATCAATATCGCCATCAATAGAGCAATGATCGCAATCACAACCAGAAGCTCCACCAGCGTAAAGCCGCTTCGTCTGTTGGTCACGATACTTGCTTCGCATGCTTTCATTCTCTTAGCCTTCACAAGTTTTCTACCGTCCGCCAGCACCCTCTCACTATGTAGTACATGCCCTGGCGGCCGGCCCCGACGCGGAATCACTATGGTTAGTAGCCGAGTCTGCCCCATACGGCTCGCCTGAAATCCTCCAGCTCCTTGATGCCCTCCGGAGTAGTTGGCTTAAAGCCGCCGCCACCGTACCAATCTTGGGTTTCCCTGGCGCGGCGAATAGTCTCGGCGGCTTTCCACTTGATATGGCTGGCACGCCCGTCTGCCCACGATACCGTCGTGCCGTCGCCGTGACGGGCGGGCGGGTCATCCCACCAGGGGCCCGGGTTGTCGTAGTGGACGGCAAAGCTGTCCGGGGTCATCGCGCCTTCGTCGATAAAAACCATTCGCTCGGCTGCTGTCGGACTGCTTATCTCAGTCCTATACTTGATCCATATCACCGTTCCACCTACCTTCTTGCCCACGGCGTACGGATGATGTCCGCCGACACTAGTAGTACCGCTGCGGTGCAGGCCGTTCATAGCGTCTACGGCCGCATACGTGACGAACTCACCTGCCCTGCCTGTAGGACATTTGTAGAGGCCGTAGTTCTTGGCCAGCGGCCACAAGGCACCTTCTCGGATGGCCTTCTCCTTGTCTGCATCAGTGAGCCCACTGTTGAGCACATTTTTGTTGTTCCAGTTGGCCCCCCAACCCTTGCCTACCCAGGCTCTCTCCACAATGCCCGAGGCCGCACCATCGTGCGTCATCCCGGTTGTTGTGTAATGGAACCCGCCGGCGCCGTTGACGATTTTCTCATCATTCTCGTCCGCATACATGAGCCAAATCAGCGTCAGGCTCTTGAGATTATGGAGACATACGGCCCGCATGCCCAGCTCTCTGGCTCTCTTGAGTGCCGGCATGAGTATCGCCATAAGCAGGGCAATGATGGCAATTACGACCAGCAGTTCTACTAACGTAAAGCCCCTTTGTTTGTTCCTGACAATGCTTCTTTTGTGCGCTTTCATTGTTTTAGCCCCTACAAATCTACTGTGCGGACGAGCAGACCGCCGGATTCTCTGCCCGTTTGCTCACAAAAACTGCTAACTTAATAATCCTTATAGTGCCTCATCCACTGCGGCCAGTCGCTTGAACTGACCCCGCCTGCGGAGGTCCACCTGCCGGCGGTGTTGTAATATCTGTGCCACTTCAACGTCCAGAGCTCCTTAACTCCGATCTTTCTAACGGACCAGTCAGCGAAGACTCCGTTGACGAATCCGTCGTGGCGGTCGACGCAGCAGCGTTCCATTTCGTTGGTCCCGGGCCTGTCCGGAACCGGCACGCCGTCTGGAAGTGGCGGTGGTTGGTCATCAGACAGCGGCCAGAAGTCGACCCACCAGCTTCCAACGAAGACAGGCACGTAATTTCCGCCCCTCATGTCGGCGGACCTGAAATAGTAACTAATATCGTACTTGGGTGGGTTGCGGCCCCACAGCCCCGTCACGCCTGGGCTTGGATTGCACAACCAGGCGTTGGGGCCATAACTGCCTATATCGTCAGGGCTGTATTTATTGCCCGATCGCCAGGCCCAGTTTGCCCAAACAGCTATTTTGCCCCCGCCGGAGTAGTGTGTTGTAGCCTGTGGGCAGAGGCGGAGCTTGTCGTCCTTGTAGTATGGGCGCAGTTCATCCATCCACCAATAGCCATTTCCGCCGCCGCGGCCGTTGTAGAAATAGCTATCGTTGTCGTCTGTGTACATGTAGTAGATAAGGGCCCACTGCCTCAGGTTCGCCAGGCAGGCCGCGGCCCTTGCCTGCCTTTTTACGCGGCTAAGGGCCGGCATCAATATCGCCATTAGCAGGGCGATGATCGCGATTACTACGAGGAGCTCTACGAGCGTGAATGCTCTGCGCTTGTCCATAGCACCATACCCTCAAATCTTAACCTTCACCTTCCCCACCCTGAAACTATAACGATGCGCCACAGGGGCTTCTTGTTCCGTTGATTCGCTTTTTTTACAGCCAAATCAACACCCCTGCACCGACAACACCATCACACCTCTCTATTATAGCGCTGCTTCAATTTCTTCGCAACGACAATATCCCGAATCCGGAACGCAACAGTGTCCGATAATCAAAAATGCGTCTTTCTCAGTAATCCGGGAACCTTCTCAACCATTTAGGCCAGTCGCCCGCGCGGACGCCGCCCGCCAGCGTCCAGATGTCGGCTGTGTTAAAAGTCTTGTGCCACTTCAGCGTCCAGAGCTGCTTGAGTCCGATCTTCCTGGCCGACCAATCCATAAACAGGGCGTTTACAAACCCGGCGTGCCGGTTAAGGCAAGTCCGCGCAATATGGCCATATCCCGACCAGTACTCGCCGTCGTACGACAGTGGCTCGTCCATGGACTCGGGCCAGAGATTATATCGCTGGGCCCCAACCAGCAGAGGCACATACCCGGCCCCTCGCGTGTACGGCGTTCGCCAGTGCCAATCTTCTGGTTTGCCCCCGTGGCCCCCGCCGGGGTCCGGATCGTTGCACCACCCGTTTATCCCGTAGCTGCCTTTGACGCGTTTGAACCATCCGGCACGGTCATAGTAGCCCCAGGCGGTTGTCGAGCCCAGGTGAGTTCCCGCGAGGCCCAGGTCTTCACCTGTTTCGGTGATCCACGGCTTTACGGCCTCGGGGCAGCAGGTCATCTTGCTGTCCCATTTGAAGTATGGACCGAGCGCTTTGACCCAGCGCCGGTCGTTGCTGCCGTCGGGAAGCCTGCTGGTACCATTCAAACCTTCCATGAAACGACCGTCGTACTCATCCACATACATCATAAAGTAAAGGCTCCACTGCTTGAGCTTGGCCAGACACGCGCTTATCCGCGCCTGCTTCCTGACTTTCTGCAGGGCCGGCATCAATATTGCCATTAGCAGCGCGATAATCGCGATTACCACCAAAAGCTCAACCAGCGTGAAACCTCTCAGAACCCTTTTGCCTGCTCGATTCGGAATTGCCCCTTTTCGCCCGGTAAATACTCGATGACCGCTCATAACCACCAAACCCTCAAATCTTACGACTCTATCTTCCTCCCCCTACCCATAAGATGCGCCGCAGGGCCTGCTTGTTCCCCATATCCGACGTTTTTCGCAGCGTTATCAACCCCACAGGCCTAATAACACTATCGTACATATTATAACGCCGATTTAATCTCTTTGTAACGACAAAGTTACGAACGCTCCACAAAAGCGTCCTATAATTACAAGAAACGCGGTTCGTTCAGTAGTCTTTGAAGTTCCTCATCCACTGCGGCCAATCACGCGGCATAACGCTGCCGCCCCGCGTCCAGGGCCCGGCAGTGTTGTATCGCCGATGCCACTTGAGGGTCCACAACTCTTTAAGGTCCACACTTCTGACAGACCAATCCAGAAACAGATGATTCACACGCCCCTCGTGCCGATTGATGCAGAAGTGCTTCATTTCCTTATTATAGCCCGCCCACTCGCCGTCGTAGGCAGGCGGATCGCCCCCCGTGCCCACTTCGTATGGTCCGCCCCCCCGCCACATCGTATCCGCAAAAACTGGAATCTTGTTGCCGCCTGAAACGTCAGGCGTCCTCCAGTTCCACGCAGTCGGACGCTTCTGAATATCGGCCAGACTGGCCGGGAAATCATAAATCCAGCAATTTGCGCCGTAGCTGCATTCTTCCCGCAGGTCCAGAAATCCACCTGAGCCCATGACATAAGTGTTCAGCGGACCACCCCAGGCCTTCCCGTCAAGCCGGCGTTTGACGGCCATCGGACAGCGGAGGATATCGGTCCTTGTTTCCCACTGAGAACGCAGCGCTATTATCCATGTCCCGCGCTTCCACCCCAGAGTCCCGGCTTCGCAAAACTTGTTGTCGTTGTCCTCGCAATACAGACCCCAGATTAGAGACCACTGGTGCAGGGTCACTTTACAGGCGGCCGACTTTGCCTGTTTCTTGACGCGACTTAGCGCCGGCATCAATATCGCCATCAACAGTGCGATGATGGCAATCACCACCAGAAGCTCTACCAGCGTGAATCCTTGTCGCTTGCGCATAATCTTACTCCTCGATTTACCGTCAGCCGCCATCCTTACTTGCCGGCCCCACAGGTTCGGCAGCATCTTCTGTCGTAAGTACGCCCATCTGATGCAAACGTGCACAATTTCTTCTTTTCTCAACTACTTCTAATTTTACCCGCAAACCGGACCGCCGTCAAGTCAAAGTTGAGATTCCGGAAAGATTCTTCGCCCGGCCCGCACTGCCCCCGGTTTTGACGCAGCGTCGGTCCATGTGGTCCCGAGCAACCGGCCGGTGCAACCGCACGCGTAACCGTTCACGGGGCAATATGTTGAATCTTGGCCCTTTTT
>JAGMDR010000520.1 GCA_023128595.1 Planctomycetota bacterium
GCCACTGATCCGAGGCTTACCTCGACGCCGGATCCGCGGTAGTGCGTGCGCAGCCCTTCGGCATCGAACCAGGCATACTGGCAGGAAGGCCCGACATCTTCAATGATATCCTCAAGTGACGGAAGCAAAGCGGGTAAATTAACATCGGCTTTCGCAGCGCACATCGTTATCATAGGCCAGAATTGCTGGAGAGAGAGCATTATTTGCTTAAACTGAACCTTCGAGTCGGTGTAACTAAGAAAAACGAGATTGTCGGGGAGCTTTGCAGTCGCCTTTTTGTATCCTTCTGTTGTGCGTATGGAGTTCTTTGTCGAGGTCATCTGCGCAACGGCGGCCTTGTGCACGCCCGGATTTGAGGCTATTACAATCTGGTCGTCCACCACCATCCAGCACGGCATTACCTGCAGCATCGCCAGCGGGGCTATAACCCAGGAATGGAAGGTTCTCCCGTCATCTCGAGCCTCGGAGCTTACCTTTAGCATTCCCTCGCCGAGCGCTTCGGCGAACTTGCCGAGTGCGACCAGTGTCTTTTCCAGTGACGGACCATCCTTTAGCCTGGCAATTACAACGGCTCCGCCGTTGGGCGATTCCATCATAACACCGCCGGGTAGCATATAGAAAACCGCCGGGCCGGCCAGGGATTCCAGCAGTCCCTTGCGAAGATCAAGGTGTGCCTGCGACTCAAAGCCAGCTATGCCCGCTTGAATCATCGCATAGAGGTCGTTTGGCGCTGCAACCTTCGCCGCGGCTGTGATCGTGTCACAGATACCGGCAAAATCGTAGTTGAATGCGGCGGCCCTCATAGCCCGCGCATCGACCATATCAAACATCTTAAGGTCTATGGGTTTGGAACCTGCAAGCAAACCTGTACGGGGCTGCGGCGCTTCCACGAACTCGCTACAAACCAGATCGGTGTCGTCAAAGCCGACCCTTGAGGCAATGGTCGCGACGTCAGCCAAGCCGAGCTTCTTGATTACCGCTGCGGCCACGGCAAGCTCCTCTGCGGCCCCCTCGCTCTCCGCCACGGCCTTTACAACGTCAGCAACTTTTTGGCTGTCAACGTACACAGCGAGCACATCATTGGTGCCCGGGACCTTCTCAAGATAATCGGGTGCCATGGTGCGCGGCTGCTGGACGTGCTTGATGGCCAGGCCCTCGCCGTCATTTACCGCAAGAACAAGGTAATTTTCAACCCAGCCCCAATATGCCGGGACATCCCGATTATCTGCCGGGCCGTGCATCTTCAATGAACCGACCTCGACTTCGACTATATCGCCTTCATCAGCCAGTGCTTCCAGCTTGGCCAGCCTGGCGGCAACTTCGGCTTTGTGCTCGCCGGCATCCAGAATCGCAAAGCCATAGACAGGCGGGCCCTGGTCGGCCTGTTTCCGTGCGGCGCCAATAATAATCGGCCTGTCCACCGCCGATTTGATAAAGTCCAACACGATAGTGGGGGTCTCGGCCTCGTTGGCATCGGGCACTTGCTGTTTTACCTTTGCCAGTATTTGCTCCTTTACGGTCCGGCAGAGGGTCTGCACCTCCGGGTCATACCAGATTCGGCCCAGAATGCTCTTTTCAAAGGCAGGCTTTAGATTATCGCCGCCACTGGTGGCGACAAAGCCCAGCACATCATCCGGCAGCAGCGTCATCAGTTCGCCGGCCGGCGTTTTTTGCGGAGCCGCCTTCGGCTGTTTGCCACAGCCAATCGGCGATAAGAGTACCGCGCAAATAAGTAGAATGTAACAAAACTTAACCATAATTAGCCCCTTTCAAATAAATTGCGTTCTTAATTTGATTGAATTCTGAGCCACTTGTAATGCGGTCCAATCGCTCTGAGCTTTTGCTCGCCACTGTCGAACGCTTTCGGCAATCTCATCGTTCATAAATAACTCTCCCGTATTTGTCAGCGAAGTAAACGATATGGTTGACTACCCCTCTCCAGCGATTGTATTCGTCCGGGGTTTTGACAATAATGTCAAAGGCTGCGGGCGCGTCGGCGACGAGACGCCGAACAGCAGCATAACGCTTGTTGGGGGGCAAAGAGGTCTCGGCGACCACCAGAAGGTCTATATCCGAGTCCTCAGTGGCCGAGCCTTCGGCATGGGAGCCAAAGAGTATAATCCGCTCGGCACCGAACTGACGCCCGATGCGCCGGCCAAATTCCTCAATTGTATTCATCGCCACCATTGCGAAATATTTCCTATACAACAACTCCTTTTACGCAGCTATGATAACACCTTCGCGCCGCGCAATTTCGAGAATTGGACGGCCCTCGTCGGTTTCCCACTCCTGTTCACCACAGGGAATTGGCTCAATCCGACTATCGCCAGCGGTCGCCCGCCAGAGCGCTTTAATCAAAGAGATTTCACGTGAGCCATCGAATTCCGGAGCGATCACGACCAGCTCTATATCGCTGTACTCGTCGGCTCGGCCCTGCACATAAGAACCAAACAAAACAGCACGGCGGGGATGAATGCCCAGAGCCGGCAGCGAAGCCAGATAACGCTTTATTGATTCTACAACTGCCTGTTCAACCATACCAACATTTCCCCGGCTCTCGAAATCTGTTCCTAACCGGCAACCAAATCGAGTGAACCCTGCTTCAAGGGTCAACGAGTGCATCCAATAGGCTATCATAGCATAACAGCAATTGCTGTCTGACGCAACAACTAAATCAACCGATGGGAATGCTATCTCCAATGACATACGTATTCTTCCGGCACCTCATCAAGACCGGAAAATACATCTTTGTCAGGAAACGTAGCTTGAGCTAACGGCTTAACGAATTTCTTGTCTCGTGTCAATAAGGCATCAGCTCGACTTAGAAGGTAAACATACTCTATATCTTGAAGATCGTGCTCAGTATTAATCAGCTCTTTTTTGCCGCCCTTTCCTTTTCTTAGAAACCAGTATTCTAAAGCAAGAACAGCAACCAATCGCAAATAATGCCAAGTTACCCAATTACGTGACAGGCAAAACTTTTCCGGGGAATCTGTCAGACAGGAAAACACGCTAATTCCTATTTTATGGATATCCACGAGTTCAACTGCTCCTACCCAGAACTCGAAACGCTTCAATTTGGTAAACAATCGTTCAACCCGTAC
>JAGMDR010000521.1 GCA_023128595.1 Planctomycetota bacterium
AATCCATCGAGAAGCCCTGGCAATTCTCAGCTGCCATAAGACGTCGGCAGACAAAATAGTTCTTGGCGGCCGCGAGTATGTCTTTCTTCGTGGGCTCAACAATCTTCTTGGCATTCTTGGCATAATAATCGGCCATTGCTCGTACCTCATCGCTTTCCTGGACCTTCTTGAACTCATCGAGGAATCGCTTGGTCGGGATGTAACGAAGCGTGGTGCCGATGACGTCGAGCTTTTTGTCCTCGGTCTTGTTGCCTCTGCAGATGCAGATGCGTGTATTTTCCATTTGCCGGATGGTGTTCAGCATTCTCAGGCCGAATTCAAGCCAACTGAGATCCTGCGTTGCGGCGACAAAGACGCCGGGGATATTTCGCGTCGCCTGGAGATGTCCGGTGAACGAAGTCCCCATCGGACTGAACACTATCGTCGGGATGTTGCCGCGATTCTTGGCGATGTTGTTCGTATGGCCCCATGAGTTGAAGCCGGTATGATGAAGGCACATACTGATAACCATCAGGCCGTCCGGCGGAGATTTCTTGAGGTTCTCGAGGAGGGTATTTTCAACATTAGAATTGTGAATCGGCTCAGCCGTAACCTCCAGGTTAACGCCAAATTTCTTGGCGGCGTCTTTGAGGATTTTGGTGTATTGGGCCTGCCGTTCCGGGATATTGTAGGCCGCGCCCGGCCAGCCCATCCAGTACCCTTTGATGTTTGGCCGCACGAACACCGCCTTAACGCGGGCCTTTTTGGCGGGGCTCGCCTCGGCTGCCAACACAGACGAGGCGAAGTCAAGCAGCCCCATCTGATTGGCCGCGGCGATGGCCCCGGCGGTCGCCATAAAACTGCGGCGGTTCAACATTAGCGGACAACCGGATTTTGCGTGGGTTCCGTTAGTTTGCATTGTGGTGCCTCCTTAACTTAATGCACTGTCCCGTATTCGGCGTTTTTGCGAAACTTATAAATCCATAGAATTCTCTATCGGCTGGACGAAATAATCAAGCAAAAAATCCTTTGGGGTTGCCGAGGCGGGCTGTCGCGGGTATATTCTTGACTGGTAACATGGAATTCAGGGGCTAAAATATGAGTACCAAAGTTGTAGTTGTGGGTGCGGCGGGGTGGATGGGCAGGCGGATTGTGTCGCTGGCCGTTGAGTCGGGCGAGTTCGAGGTTGTTGGGGCGGTGGAGAAGCAGGGGCATACTGATATCGGCAAAGATGCCGGTGTTGTAGCGGGAGTTGGGGTGATAGATGTTAAGCTGAGCGATGTTTTTCCCGATGCCGGAGATGTAGCAATTGATTTTTCGCTGCCGACAGCGGTCCGTGCGACCGTTGACTACTGCGTCGAGCACAAGGTTGCTTTAGTTTCGGGGACCACGGGACTTGGCGAGGAGCAGCGTGCGAAGATTGAAGCCGGTTCGAAAGAGATTGCCGTTATATACGGGACGAATATGAGCGTGGGGATGAATGTTTTGTTCAGCATTGTTGGCAAGGTCGCTTCGATGCTCGGCGACCAATACGACATCGAGATAGTCGAGCAACATCATCGTTTCAAAAAAGATGCGCCGAGCGGCAGCGCTCTTACGTTGGGCGAGAATATCTGCAAGGTGACGGGGCGGGATTTTCCGGGGGCTATTACGCACGGCAGGAGGGGCAAGGATGCGCTGCGGCAAAAGGGGACTATCGGGATGCACGCGGTGCGGGCGGGCGATATCACAGGTGCTCATTCGGTGATATTCGGGACGTTAGGGGAGACGGTTACAATCGGTCATACGGCCAACAGCAGAGATACGTTTGTGCGCGGGGCGCTGCGAGCGGCGAAATGGCTGGCCGGTAAAAAACCGGGCCTCTACTCAATGGCCGACGTTCTGGGTATCGAGTAAACTGCGAGGCTGTTCGATCCACCAAAAAGCCGGGGCCGCTGCCTGGGATATTTGCGGCTTCGCCGCAGACAATGGCGTTTTATCGCAGGCTCTCGTCAATTTCACCATTTGGCAGCATATTATCAGGATGGTAGATACCCTGGGCCTCCAGCTTGTACCGCTTACACTCTCTCCAGCCATGCTCGGACTGACAATACTTCGCAGACCAACCGGAGTCTATCTTTTTTTCTCTCTCGTATCTTCGCAGGGGACAAACAAGATACCACTTGCAGCGCATTTTCCTCGACCCCCTTGGCCGACTATCGGTTCGTAGTTTGTCAAATACCTCTGTCTCTACACGTGCGGCTTTGGTTATGACTAAACAGACATATTGTGCGTAAGGGCTATTTTGAAATAGCTTGAATCTTCAAAACGCGCCCCACGCCCATCTTTACAAAATCCGATCCGTATGCCTGCTTGAACAAACCAATTGCCGTATCACCTGTGCAGTGGGTCGGCCCTACCTTCTTAACACCAAAGCGTTTGAACTCCTTGATGATGTTCTTGATTTCGGGTTCCGACTTGCCGAGCAGGTGAAATCCTCCAAAGACCAAGTAGATGTCTTTGGGCAGTATCGATTTGGCTTTCCGCACTATCTCGACTATTCCGGGACGTGAACAGCCTGTCACTACAACCGACCCCTCAGCCGTATCCACTATCATGGACTGCTCTATAATGCGGTGGCCCATTTGCCCTGTTAGGTGTACGCCTTTGCATATCGCTATAGGGGCGTCGGCGGTAACAACCCGGGCTCCCATCTGCTTAACCTTCCGAACAAAGGTTTCAGGGCATGAGACAGGCAGATATACCAAGACATCGCTGTTCTTGCCCAGAAACGAAAGCAAGCCTCCGAAATGGTCTCTGTGGCTGTGGGAGATTACAACTATCTCAACGTCCTTTGGCTCGACTCCCAGTTTCCCGATATTGTAGAGCAAAAGCTCGCCCTTCATTCCTGTATCGAAAAGAATGTTCTTTTCCGTGCCGGTCACCAGACACGAGAAACCCCAGTCCGACTTCAACCCCTTGGCAAAAACATAATTGTCATAAAGAACAGTTACGGTTATCTGCTTTTTTTCTTTCTTGGTGCGCTTCGTGCTTCCAGAGGCGCCTTGGCATGTTGAGCCGACCAGAACCAAACAGAATATGCACAAAATTATAAGATTCTTCATCTTTTCACCTCGCGAATAACGTTCCTTCTTCAGCCGTTCTATACTCTATGGGCTACGATCAGGCACTGTTGACTCAACGCAATCAACTCAATCTCAGTGGTGTTTAGCCAAGTGCCACAGACGGTAGTATACCGGATTTCCAAAGGACCGGCAAGTTTTGCCCCTTTCTCTGGCGGGAGGCTCTGGAACGCGAGTGGGGATTTGCAGCGGGATTCTCGCGACCGGGCGCAGCGGAGCGTTATGGCGGGTAATCGGTGCCTTTTATGCCTCGGTGGGTGAGGTTTGCATCCGGCAGGCCGTCGCGGGCGGGGCGGATTTGGCTGGCCTTGAGGAATCTGACCTGGCCGTCGGCGAAAAGGTAGTTGCGGGTGCCGTCCCAGGTCCACCATCCTTTCTCATCTTCTATGAGCTGGTGATTGCTGAACCATTCTGCGATGAGGATTTTGCCGGACGGGTCGGCGACATCGAAGCATTTCTGCGGGATGGAGGGCTGGGGATTTGTGTAGGTGTCTTCAACTGTGTTCATAGTGTCGATTTGCCGGGGGCTGTGGTAGAAGGCCATCGAGTAGGCGTAGCTGGTGGACTCGTATTTGTGCGGCTCGGTTGAGTCGGCGGGGCAGAGCAGGACGGACGGATTATTAACGTCGATATTGCCGTCCAGGTAGGGCTCGACAAAGGAGCGCCAGCCGCGTCCCATCCACAGCCAGTAGAAGGGGGTTGTTGAGACGGGGTCCTGGGCGCAGGGATATGTGTTGTCGTTGGTGTCGAGGTAGAGGTTGACGGCGAGGTGGATTTGCCTGAGGTTGCCGGTGCACTTTAGGCGCCTGGCGAGGGCCTTGGCCTTCATGAGCGAGGGGGTGAGTATGGAGAGCAGCAGGGCGATGATCGCGATGACGACGAGCAGCTCGACGAGTGTAAAGCCAATAGAATGGCGAATATCGAATTTTGAATTTCGAGTGTTGTGGATGTTACACATTGTATTTTCCAGTCGCCGAGTCGCTAAACAAGCGGGGTAAGAATAGCATTTGGACGGACGGCTTTCAAACTATTTTGCCCGGGTGAGTGGAAGAGGGTTCTGATGGGCCGGTAGTTACAGGGCCTAATTCGGTAAATGGTTGGAGTTGGCAGCCAATGATTTTCAAGATAATTTCATTCGCTATTCCACTGTAACGCTCTTGGCGAGGTTGCGGGGCTTGTCCACGTCGTGTCCTCGTAAGACGGCGGCGTGGTAGGCGAGCAGTTGGAGGGGCAGGACGGTGAGCAGGGGCTGGAAGAGTTCGGGGGTCTGCGGGACTGCAATCAAGTGGTCGGCGTGCTTTTTGATATTCTCATCGCCTTTGGTTGCGACGACTATGATTTTTCCGCCTCGCGCGCGAACCTCTTCGATATTGCCCATAATTTTGTCATATTGCGGTCCGGCTGTGGCAATGAAGACTGCGGGCATGCCGTCGACAATCAGGGCGATGGGGCCATGCTTCATCTCGGCGGCGGGGAGGCCCTCGGCGTGAATGTAGCTTATTTCCTTGAGCTTGAGGGCGCCTTCGAGTGCGACGGGGTAATTGAAGCCTCTGCCGAGGAATAGCCAGTTCTCTTCGTTGAGGTTTGCCGCGGCAATTTCTTTGATGTGATCGGATTGATCGAGGATTGAGCTTATCTTGTCGGGTATCTGCGAGAGCTCGTGGATGTATCTATCAGCGTCGTTGCTGCTGATGTGTCGTCTTCTGCCGAGCTCGATTGCGAGCATTGCGAGGACCGTTACCTGTGCGGTGAAGGCCTTTGTGCTGGCGACGCCAATTTCGGGTCCGACGTGGAGATAAATGCCTGCATCGGTGGCTCTGGCGATTGACGAGCCGACGACATTAACGATTCCGAGGACGGTTGCCCCTCGTTCCTTGGCCTGCTCTACTGCTGCGAGTGTGTCGGCGGTTTCACCCGACTGGCTTATTGCGATGACGACGGTTTGGTCCTCGATGATGGGGTTGCGATAGCGGAATTCGCTGGCGTATTCGGTCTCCGTTGGGATGCGCGCCAACTGCTCGAAGAGGAATTCGCCTACGAGGCCTGCGTGGAATGCGGTTCCGCAGGCGGTCATAATAAGGCGTTTTGTGCGTGTTAGCTCGCGGAGGTACGAGGCTATTCCGCCGAGCTTGATCCTGTTGTTGAGGCGGTCGATTCGGCCGTCCATACAGGTGCTCAGGACATCGGGCTGCTCGAAGATTTCTTTTAGCATGTGGTGCTGGAATCCGCCGAGCTCGATTTGTTCGAGGGAGAATTCAATTTGCTTGAGGTCTTTTGTGATGGTGACGTTGTCGATTGTTTTTGTGTGGAAGGCGTCGGGTGTGACGGTGACCATTTCGTTATCGGCGAGGTATATTGCCTGTGTTGTGTGCTCGACGATAGCGGCAGCGTCTGAGGCGAGGATGTATTCGCTGCTGCCGACGCCCAGGATCAGGGGGCTGCCCTTTTTTGCTCCGATGAGCGTGTCGGGGAAATCGGAGCAGAGGATTGCCAGGCCGTAGGTGCCGTGGAGCTCGCGGAGTGCTTGCTGGACGGCCCATTCGAATTTGTTTTGTCCTGGAGCCTGGTCTTCTTTGGCGTAGAAGTAGGCAATCAAGTTTGCGACGACCTCGGTATCTGTTTCGCTGGCGAAGTCGGCCCCTTCGTTTTGCAGCCAGGTTTTCAGGGTGGCGTAGTTTTCGATAATGCCGTTGTGTACGACGGCGATTTTGCCGGTGTAATCGAGGTGGGGATGCGCATTGACGGTGTTGGGCTGGCCGTGCGTTGCCCAGCGGGTATGGCCGATGCCGAGGCTGTCGGAGGGCGCAGGTTCATCCAGGATCTCCTCCAGAGCATTGATTCTGCCGCTGGTTTTTTTGACTTTGATGGCGCCGCCGTCCAACAGCGCGACGCCTGCGGAGTCGTAACCGCGATACTCGAGCCGCTTCAACCCTTCAATAAGGATTGGTTGAGCGACCTTTTTACCCAGATAAGCTACTATGCCACACATTTAGGCGTTCCTCTAATTAGACATAATCCAAACTGTTTAATCGGCTGGAAACAGCAGTATCATAACGTAAAAGAGAGTGTTAAGAAAACAACGAATTCGAGCAAAATTCAACTGCTTCGGTCAATTCCTTTTTGTTTTTTCCCCTTGACATCTTCTTTTTATCGGATAGAATTGTACTGTAACATTGGATGTTCTGAAGGAGTGGTGTGTTCTTCCCACAAACCCAAGAAAGGTCCTGATACAGAGATACATCAACAGCGGTATTCCAGTTGCACAGCATGGTGTGACGCTGTTGAGAAACAAAAGTCTTTGTCTGATAAGGAGAAGTGAGGTGAAAAGCAAAAGACTACAAATCCTGGTAGCGGCGGTAGTTTTGTTTTTGAGCGTATCGCCGGTTATGGCTGTGATTGGGTTCAAAGACGGCCTGACACACGACATCGATTACCAAATCAATGACAGCGTATGGGTTGACTACGAATCGCCCGGCCTGGGGACTACACTAAACATACTTGACGGCGCGACCATACCACCAAATTATCACATAAAAGGTTGGGAAGACAGTATCATAAACATTCTGGGTGGGTCGATGAACGTGCTCTCCGCCCGTGGCACCAGTCGGGTTGCCGTTTCCGGCGGGTTGATAGGCAGTCTCGGTGCCTCTGGCAGCAGTCAGGTTAATGTTTCAGGCGGGTCGATAGGCGGTCTCGCCGCCCATAACACCAGTGAGGTTGCCGTTTCCGGCGGGTTGATAGACGGGCGGCTCTACGCCTATGATAGCAGTCAGGTTACCGTTTCCGGCGGGTCGATAAACGACTACTTTTACGCCCTTGGCAGCAGTGAGGTTACCGTTTCCGGCGGGTTGATAGACAAACTCGGTGCCTCTGTCAGCAGTCAGGTTACCGTTTCCGGCGGGTCGACGAACTACCTATTCGCCTATGATAGCAGTCAGGTTACCGTTTCCGGCGGGTCGATAAACGACTACTTTTACGCCCTTGGCAGCGGCCAGGTTGCCGTTTCCGGCGGGTCGATAAACTACCTCGTGGGCGATTACAGTGGTCAGATTGCCATTTCCGGCGGATTAATTGGAGAAGAGATGCTGGTTAAGCACACTGCAGTTTTGACGATAGACGGCTGGGATTTTGCCGTTGACGGGATGCCTGTCGGCTATACCGAACTTTACAGCATATTTGGCGGCACTTATCGGGATGAGCCATATAGACAACTCACGGGCACTCTCCTTAGTGGCGACCCAGTCAATGATCAGTTTCGTATCGGAAACAGTGGAAAAATCGTCCTTGTCCCCGAACCGGCCACGCTATTGCTGCTCGGCTTTGGCGGCTTGGCACTGCTGAGAAAACGCAGAGGCTAAACTATATTTGACGAATGTGCCTTAATGTCGTTTAATCCAGCCTATGATTGTTGTTATCGATTATAACGTGGGCAATGTCAAGAGTGTTTGCAATGCGTTTCGTTATATAGGCTGTGAGGCGGAGCTTAGCTGCGAGGGCGGGGCCATTAAAGATGCTTGGGGGCTTGTTCTGCCCGGGGTTGCGGCGTTCGGATATGCCGTCAGCGCATTGGGTCCGGCGGCTGAATCGGTGAAAGATGCTGCTCTGGTCGTGACTGCCGGTATGAGCAACTACGACTGCCATTGATCCGGCCGGAGGCAGACTTGGAAAATGTACGGTGAACCGTTTTAGGGGGTGATATTTGCCCACGACCCGCCTTGGAACGTAGATATCAGACGAGCGAGCTACATTGACGACTTGACCGGCGGGCGACAATATTGTAACATCGACATGAGCTTTGATAGGTTGTCCGACATGATCACGTCGTCTCAAGACACCGGTTATTAGAAAACCGTCATCGCGTTTGTAGGCATCGCTCCATGCAATGTAAACCTTTCCTGTGGCCTGTTTTTGTAGAGTGAGAAGGCCACTGTCGAGAAGGTCCACTCGATTTGCTGTACAGCCTGGAATAGCCGCAGCGAGCACCACAAGTCCAAGTGCAGCCGTAAGAGTCAGATGTTGCTTTTTCATCGCAAAATCTCCTAACAGATATGTCCTATCAAAACCGCTTCGATGCGGCTGCTGGGGTTTCTGTCCTGGCGGCAATCCATTCGTAAAGGGTTGGTATAACGATTAAAGTCAGTAAGGTGGAGGAAACAAGGCCTCCTACTACAACAATAGCCAGCGGTCTTTGCACCTCTGAGCCGGTGCCGGTAGTAATAATGAGCGGGAGCAGGCCCAGAGCGGTTGTTACTGTAGTCATCAGGACAGGCCTCAATCTCGACAGGGAGCCGGTAATTACCGCTTCTCGCAGGGAAAGACCATCTCTTTTGAGATATTCGAAACGCGATATCAATATCAGGCCATTTGTTAGAGCGATTCCGAAAAGGGCGATGAATCCGATAGAAGACGGAATACTGAAGTTCTCACCAAGAAGGGCAAGTGCAAAAACTCCACCCACTAATGCTAAAGGTATGTTAAGCATAATCAGAAGCACATTCTTAAGCGAATTGAACAGGCTGTAGAGCATCACGAGGACCAAGAACAAGGTGATTGGGACAACTACAGAGAGTCTCTTGTTTGCGGCCTGCTGCAATTCAAATTGTCCGCCCCATGCGAGTCTGTATCCTGCAGGGAAGCTTATACTCTCTGCAACCTTTTCTTGAGCTTCCCGGACAAAGCTGCCGGCATCTCTGCCTCTGACATTGCACTGTACGGAGATGTAGCGGCGGGTATCTTCGCGGCTGATTTGCCGCAGGCCCGTGACGGTATTGATGTCTGCGACTTCGTCAAGCTGGACGTTGTAGCCTGCCGGCGCACGAATCAGGAGGTTCTTTACCGAGTCGATATTCTTGCGATAGGCCTCGGCAAATCTGGCAGTAATGCCGAAGATTTTTTCACCCTCAAAGACCTTGCCGACTTCCTCACCAGCTATTGCACTATGGATTGTATGCTGTATCTCGTAGTTGCTCAGGCCGTGGCAATCTCCGCCTTACAAATGAGTGAGATTGCTTCGCTTCGCTCGCAATGACGGAGCGCGTAATCCTTTGTCAGGAAGAACCTTATACTGTGCCGGGAAAATCAGTCACACCCGGTTGTGCTCTGCATTACCACCCCCGCAGTCGAAGCCACACTCGCCCGAGTCCCAGACCATCGCCACAGCTTCCATCGAGCAAGCCAAAAGCTACTTTTTTGCATTAAGATACGTAAAATTTTCGCACGGTTCAATTCTGGGTGGCAGC
>JAGMDR010000522.1 GCA_023128595.1 Planctomycetota bacterium
TCAGCCGATCACCGAAGATTATGATTCCAGAGGACCCGTGGCACAAGCTTCTTGAGTTGAACCGCGGAGAGCAGCTCAATTTCGATGTACTTATAAAACCGCCAAGCTCCGGTTCATGGAATAGATTTGGCACGATCACCAGCATGATCGCCGAGGAAAATATCGACCCTTATCTGGTCTATAGGAGGATTCCACCGGTGTATGCTGCCTGGAGACACATGGGCATCTATCAGCGCAATCTGCACGGGTTCGACGAATCACTCGTATTGAACAACGGATATTTCGGCGATGGCTGCCTCAACTGTCACACGTTCTGCAACAACCGTACCGACAAAATGCTGATCGGCATCCGCAGCCCGAAATATGGCAGTTCCGCTTTGTTAGTCGACAACGGCACGGTCAGCAAGATTGGGACAAAATTTGGGTACACCTCGTGGCATCCCACCGGCCGCGTGGCAGCGTATTCTATCAACAAAGTGACCCAGTTCTTTCATTCGGCCAGAACGGAGATCCATGACGTGCTTGACTTTGATTCGGCGCTGGCTTACTACCTCGCTGACTCGAAGACCGTAAAGACCTCACCTGTGCTTGCCAAAAAGGATCGGCTCGAAACCTATCCCACGTGGTCGGTGGATGGCCGTTACCTGTATTTCTGCAGCGCCCCTTTATCATGGTCCGAGCATGACGCAGTCCCTGAGCACTACGACCAGCTCAAGTACGACCTTGTCCGAGTAAGCTACGATATTGACCGCGACAAGTGGGGCGAGCTGGAAACAGTGCTTTCAGCCGAGGATACGGGTCTAAGCATTCTCTTGCCGCGGATCAGCCCCGACGGCCGCTGGCTGCTATTCTGCATGTGCGACTACGGCTGCTTCCCCGTTTACCAGACCAGCAGCGACCTGTACATAATGGACCTCAAAGCCGCCCAGCATGAATATCACCGGCTGGATATTAACAGCGACGAAAGCGAAAGCTGGCACAGTTGGTCAAGTAACAGCCGCTGGATAGCCTTCAGCAGCAAGAGACAAAGTGGTTCATTTACCAGGTCCTACATCAGCTACGTGGACCGCGATGGCAAAGTATATAAGCCAGTCCTGCTGCCGCAAAAGGACCCGACCTATTATGACTCGTGCCTGTGGACGTTTAGCGTCCCCGAGCTTATCATCGAGCCTGTCCGCTTTACGAAAGAGAAACTGGGCCGAGTAGTCCGCAGCTCTCGGAAAATATCGGTCGAGATGCCCATCACCACGGCCACCCCCAAACCCGGGACACTTCCCAGTCACGATGAACCATGGCGGCAGGAACGCGAATAACAGCCAGCCTATTAGGATGACCAACACCCACCAATACACATCGTGAGATACGCTTCACGCTTCACGAGATACGAGACCTAGTACTCCATTTCAGAAATAGTACGACTACGAGATTGCCACGCTCGGCTGCGCCTCGCTCGCAATGACGCCGGATGTAGCCCTATGTCATTGCGAGGAGCGAAGAGACGAAGCAATCTCATTCCGGCATAGTAGCGAGATTTACGAAACGCTGTACTAGTCACGAGTGACAGGCAGAGAATCAACCTGTGCCCCTTTTGGCTCTACCTTTTTAGCTTTGATTAAGACGAACAGGTCCTTATGCTCGGTCCGACCATCGTCTGGATCCGTTATTTTGCGGCCACACAGAAGCAGCGTTTGGTCAGCGGCGACTGTATAATGAGCCGATACGGCAACTTTTTCTATGATCGGAATTTCATAGGGGTATTTTCCTTTGTATGTTAACTTCTCATATCCTGTAATGTTAGATATCTCGAAGTCGAAATCTATTGTCAACGTGCCTTGGCTATCAGGCTGGAGTTTCGGTTTCACTGTCAGCCAAGCCCCTGTCTCTACAGAATCTTTTTTGGGTTCCGGCTTTTCAGAAGGCCGGTTCGGCTCACTGTATCCGGAGATATAATGGGTCGCCTTCGTAGTGCGTATAGTCGCCGTTTTACCGTCAACCACTTCTAACGTTGGCACCATCAATAACTTGTACTCAGTATTGAGTCGTGCCAATTCCCAGAGTTGTTCGACTTGTTCAGCGTTAAGAAAGTACGACCGCGAGTTGGGGTCTCCTTGAATTTTGGAAGATTCCAGGTTTTCTTGTTCGAGAAAATCCTTGACCTCACGAGCGTCATCCGGAACGAGCAAAAACCATGCTTCGATTTGGATACAGTCCTCTTTAGCCCCGTGCTTGCGCAGCAGGTCGGCGATTTCTCCGGTCCCCACCTCTCTCCAGTATGACATAGGAGTGCGGCCCTGGTTGTCCTTTGCATTCAGATCGGCGCCATTAGCGATAAGGAGTTCAGCAAGGTCCCTTTTCCACGCCAAGTACAGAGGTGTGTAGCCGTACCGGTCCTTGGCGTTGACATCTGCTCCTTCGGCGATCAGTAGCTCGGCGACATTCTTATGGCCCACAGCGACCGCCGCGTGCAGGGCCGTCCACGTTTTGTTCTGCCCTGCGTTGATATCAGCGCCCTTGGCAATAAGCAGTTCTGCCACATCGTGGTGACCTTCGGTGGCGACGCCCTCAAGGGGGGTATAGTCGCAGGGGTCCTTCGGGTTCACATCAGCACCTTTCGCGATGAGAAACTCAACAACCTCTTTGTGCCCAAAAAAGGCTGCCCAGTACAAGGGATCACGGCCCGACCGAGCTTCTGTACTGATATCAGAACCCTTGGCGATAAGCACTTGAGCCACTTCCTTTGTGGCCGCGTAATCCAACGGCACGCGGCCCATTTTGTCCTTTGCATTGACATCAGTGCCTGCTTCGACCACGGCTTTTACCTTGTCGAGGTCTCCCAAGTATGCAGCACCATGAAGGGGAGAAACTTTAGCACCCCTGGCGACGAGCAATTTCACTACTGCTTTGGTGTTACCACGCCCCAAAGCGGCATCGACCGGCGTCCGGCCGTTCCTGTCCTGAGCATTTACATCTGCCCCCTTGGCCAGAAGAAGCCCCACCACATCTTTATGACCCCGAAAGGCCGCTCCATGGAGCGGCGTGCGGCCCTGCATGTCCTTTGCATTGACATCGGCGCCTTTGGAAATGAGCAGCTTGACTTGTTCAATATCGCCGTCAGCCGCAGCTTGGTGGAGCGCCTTGGTGGGTATTTCCTCAGGCCCAACGACCGCTTCTGTTTCTGCGCGGGCGGTTAGTACAAGGGCGGTCGGTACGGCCAACACGGCTACCAGCAGCACGATAACTGCTGCTACTAAGCTTGGACGTTTGTAAAATTTCTTTCCGGGTTTCATAATTGTCTTTATCCTTTCTTCAATATTTCTTACTGGACCGGCTACAGCCAACGA
>JAGMDR010000523.1 GCA_023128595.1 Planctomycetota bacterium
GGCCGTGCCACGGTCAAATTGGACCTGGCTAAAGACGTAGTTCACGCGGGGTTTTCACCGTACAGAATTGTCGATCGCTCCCAGAATTTGCCCCTCTCCGTTTAGCTCTATTTCGCCTTAAGTGCGTTGAGCCGCTTGGCAAGCCGCGATTTTTTCCTCGCGGCCGTCTTCTTGTGCATCGTGCTCGTTGCAGCCGTCTTATCTAACTTCTGGGTAAGGAGGTGATATTGCTCGCTTGCCGCCTCGACATCACCTTTTTCCAACGCCGCTTCAAAATGCTTGATCTGCGTCTTTACCTGGCTCTTGCGAGCACGGTTGATAGTCTTTCGCTTGGCGTTCTGCCTAACTCTTTTCTTCGCTGATAACGAATGTGCCACTGTAATCTCCTGATAACCATCGTTACATTATATACAAATACTCACTGAGAGGTTGGTTGTTCTTTTTTCTGCCGGTTGTCCAAAAGCAGGAATCCATTTCCCTTTTCTATTCTCCTTTGTGTCTTTGTGCCTTCGTGGTCAAAGAAGAGCAGCGTTAATCTGTGTCTAAAACCAGAATCGGTCAGTTTAGGTTATTTTTCGTTTTGTGTTCCTCTTAATTTATCGACGCGCCGGCTGACGTCTTTGTAGGCGAAGTCGGTTTGGGCGATTCTCCGGAAGGTTTCGAGCGCCTTTTCGCTGTCGCCCTTTTCTTCGTGGGCGCGGGCGAGGTTGTAGCGCAATTCCTTGGCGATGGCATCATCCTTTAACTGGTATGCTTCGATGGCCGTGTTCAAGACGTCGATTGCGTCGGCAAACCAGCCCTTGAGGAAGAAGCAGCAGCCGATCTGATTCATCGAGGCGATCTTCCTTCTGGGGTCTTTCTGCGCCTCCTGGAAGAGCGGTATGGCCTCGTTGTATTGTTTGTTCCGCACCAACCGGACTCCGTATTCGTATTTTGCCTGCAGGTCGGTCGGATAGTTTTGCATGGTGAGCCGGTAATGTTCCAGTTCGGTCTTGCTCAATTGCGTGGTCAATTTTGCCAGTTTCGCCTTTGCAGGTGCATCGCTGGGATTGGCTTCGAGCGAGTTTTTTGCCTGTCTAATTTTTCTTCTGAGCTGTTTCATCCTCAACAGGCCCGCCCGCTGCTTAAAGCTGAAATCGCTTTTCGTTCTATAGCTATTATCGAGCAGCTCGATTGCGTCATTCTCGGATTCTTCGGTCTGCAGGTCCGAGAGCGCATCGGCAAGGTCAAAGATGTTCCTGGGAAGGTTTGGATTCTGCGTTAGTCTTCTTCGGGCGTCGTCAACCGCCTTGAGGCGATAGTCTTCGGTCTTTACGACACTTGCCTGTTGGTGCAGCTTTTCCTGCTCCTGCCGGTTCTTGATCGAATCTCTAAAGTCGCCCTCCGTGTCGTACTTGCCCCTTACCATTGTCAGCTCGGCCGAGAGGTTCTTGAACTCGTCCGCCAATTCCGCGTCGTTTGGTCTGAGTTTCGATGCCCGCTGGCAGGCGACCAGGGCCTTGTCGAATTGGCCCAGTGCCGCGTAAGAATCTTTCAGGAGGATGTAAGTCTGGGCGGAGGGCCTTTCGGATGCGTTGTTGGTCTGGAAGATGAGGTTGGCCAGCCACCCGGCCGTCTTCTTGTAACCGCCCGTGACCGCTGCCTTTAGCATCGCCTCGGCATAAGGGAGGTGCTCCGGATCCTTGGCGAACAGGTATTCGGCGTTGAGCATTTGGTCAAGCGGTGTCTTACCTCTCATGTGCTTCATCTTTTCGATCATTGAAGGCTTTTTACCGCCTTTTCCCTGTCGCTGGAGAGCCAGCTCACAGAGTGGTAAATGGCCGTGCTGAAGTGCATCGGGCCCGAAGCGCAGACCGTCCAGATACATTTGGATGGCATAATCAAAGTTTTTAGTCTCAGCCGCCTTCCGGGCCCTATCAAAAAAGGCCTTTGCCTTGGCCACCGTCTGGTCGTCAGCTTGCTCGGGCATATTGTCCAATCGAATCCTTTCCCTGATGAATTCGTCTAATTGTGCTTATGGTACTATTCGGCTGAAATCTGTCAACAAATAAATACTTGTATAAAAAGCGGCGTCGTGCTATAAGCTATCGCTAATCTCAATTCTGCATAAGGCTTGAACAAGAACACTATATTAGTGGAGAAAGTGATATGGAAACGGCCCTTGAGCAGTATGACCCTCAGATTTACGAGCTTACACGTCAGGAAGCGGCACGTCAAAGCGGGTCTATCCGGCTTATTCCCTCGGAGAACTATGTATCCAAGGCGGTGATGCAGGCCAGTGGGAGCTGCCTGACCAACAAATACGCCGAAGGGTATCCAGGGCGCCGGTATTATGAAGGCCAGCATGTGACCGACCTTATCGAGAAAGTGGCCCAGGAGCGTGCCAAAAAGCTGTTTAAGGCCGACCATGCGAATGTTCAGCCGTATTCCGGCTCGGTTGCGAATTTGGGGGCGTACGCGGCGCTGATAGAGCCGGGCGATACGATTATGGGGATGTCCCTTGTCGATGGTGGTCATTTGACGCACGGCTGGAAGGTTTCGGTCACGAGCAAGTTCTACAAATCGACCCAGTATCCGGTGAGCCCCGAGACGGGCAGGCTCGATTTCGACCATATCAGGGACCTTGCGAAGAAAAACCGGCCCAACCTGATTATTTCCGGGGCTACGGCCTATCCGAGGGAAATCGATTTTGAGATATTCGGCCAGATAGCCGAGGAGGTCGGGGCGTATCACGTTAGCGATATAGCGCACATAGCGGGTCTTGTGGTGGCCGGCATTCACAAGTCGCCCGTACCGTATGCGGATGTGGTCTCAAGCACGACCCATAAGACCCTGCGTGGGCCGCGGGGGGGGATGCTGCTGTGCAGGGCCGAGCATGCCGAGCGGGTCGATAAGGCGGTATTCCCCGGTTTGCAGGGTGGGCCCCACATGCACACGCTGACCGCGATAGCGGTGGCGATGGCCGAGGCGGATACGCCGGAGTTTGTCGCTTATGCCAAACAGGTAGTCAAGAACGCAAAGGCCCTGGCCACCAAGCTGCTCGAGTACGGGTTCAATCTTGTTTCGGGCGGGACGGACAACCACCTGATTCTAATTGACCTGCGAAATAAGAATGTGCCCGGCAGGAAACTGGCCAAGGCCCTGGATAGGGCGAGAATCGTGACGAATTACAATACCGTGCCGGGCGACCCGGCCCCGCCGTCCAACCCCAGCGGCCTGCGCATCGGCACCCCGGCGATTACCACCCGCGGGATGAAAGAGCCGGAGGCCGAGCAGATTGCCACTTTCATAAACAGGATCGTCGATAATATCGACAATGAGTCGGCAATCGAGCAGGTCGCAAAAGAGGCCCTGCTGCTGTGCTCACAATTTACGGTCCCCGAGCACTTTATCATACCGAATAATAAGAATCGGTGAGTAGTTAGTAATTAACCAGGCAAGGAGTAACTGCATGGCGCAGGAAGAACACGTGCTGGTTGTTGAGCGGAAGGTTGTTGAGGAGATTGGGATTTTTCACGGTCTTGCGTTTGACGTTGATCGCTATCTGGCCAGGCTGTTCGCTCCGGGCGTTCTGCGCTTTATGCCCAGATCTTCGGCGGAGACGGACCCTTCCTTTAAGCAGCTTATTCCTTACGTGATTATGAGCTGCGAGGGTAAGTACCTCAGTTATGTGCGCGGCAAGCGGGCCGGGGAGACTCGGCTGGTCGCCAAGAGGTCCATCGGGATTGGTGGCCATATTAACCCCGTCGATGATGAAATACCCTTGTTCGATAGGGACTTCCGCGAACTTTACCGCACCGCCGTCGAGCGCGAGGTGGCCGAGGAAGTATCCGTAGAGACCGGCCATACCGACAAAATAGTTGCCCTGCTAAACGACGATTCCAACGACGTCGGAAGCGTCCACTTAGGAGTAGTCCACAACTGGACCTTAGACTCTGATAAAGTAACCAGAAAAGAACAGATGATTACCCAAATGACGTTCATGACCCCCGTCGAGTTAGAAGAGGTGCGCGACAGTCTCGAAACGTGGTCGCAATTATGCCTTGCGTTACTTAAGGATTAGCCACCCCCATTATCTGCGGAAGTGTTACCTCGGCGGGAAATTCAAGCAGTTTCAAGATATATGTGTCCAAGCGGCGGCTGCTCGGAACATGCCTCCAACCACGCCTGAAGGCCGTTTTTGGATTGCCGCCTTGGCCTCGAACTTTTCGCTCGGCCTCATAACGATCCGGTCATCAGGATAGGCTCTTGGCAAGCTTGTCAAAGAAAACCCTGGTAAATTCGAGGGCTAAATATTTATTAACGTCCCAAAGGCTGGG